>DASSIZ010000135.1 GCA_035691485.1 Terriglobales bacterium | reverse complement strand
AGAACGGATTGGTGATCAGCGCCCGTTACCTTGATCGGCGCCTTAAGCGCATTGTCGAGGACATGAGCGGTGCTTCCCCGGAGGCCTCACTGGCCGGTATTTCCGTGCCCTCGTTCATCGGCAACCCGGGCCCCCAGTTGGATGCAGCCACCAACGAGAAGTCCATTGCATACCCTGCAAATCTGAATCCAGGGGATGCCGGCTTCCCGACGGCCTGCACAACCCCGCCGGGCTCCCCAGGTCCGATCGTCCTAAATCCGCCTGAGGATGCCAGTGGCAACAACTTCCTCCCCGGCCAGGCTCTCTGCTTCGCGCAGGTGGGCGTGGCTAAGGCTGGCAACCCCGCAGGCCTTGATGCGGGCACCCCGCTGTACGGCGGCGAGCCCATCCCGGACGGCATTAGTGACGGTTTTCCCTCGCCCATCCGCCGGTACCAGGCGTTTGAACTGGAAGTCAACAAGCAGTTCAGCAGGAACTGGTTGATGCGCGCTTCCTGGACCGTTTCCAAGCTGTACGGAAACTACCAGGGCGCGTTCCGCGGTGACAACGGGCAGATCGATCCTGGTATCAGTTCGCTATTCGACTTCACCGCAGGCGTTTACAACCTCCTGGGCGATCAGTTCAAACCGGGTTATCTGAATTCCGACCGGCGCCACATCGTCAACGGCTACTTCAGCTACACGTTCGACAAATATGGCGTGAAGGGCCTGACGATGGGCACTGGCGTTCGTATCAACAGCGGTACTCCCATCAGTAACTTCGGGAACCACCCGGTATACAACAATGCCGGCGAAGTCCCGGTTGGCGGCCGCGGCTCTCTCGGACGCACTCCCGTAAACGGCCAAGTCGATCTGCATGCCGAGTACCCGTTCCACATCACGGAGAAGAGCAGACTGAAAATTGGCGCGGATTTGTTCAATCTCGCCAATTCCAAGACGATTTTGACCGTCGACCAGTTCAACGCCCTTAGCAACCTGCCGGTCGGCTCCAATAAAGACTTCCAGACTCCAAACACTTTCCAGGCTCCGTTTTACGCTCGCTTCTCAGTTC
The DNA here is from genome assembly GCA_035691485.1 of Terriglobales bacterium. Lineage (NCBI taxonomy): Bacteria > Pseudomonadati > Acidobacteriota > Terriglobia > Terriglobales > Terriglobales bacterium. Next base: position 17,642 of record DASSIZ010000135.1, on the reverse strand, counting down.
GCTGGGAGTTCTAACACCTATTTGTGTTGGGGGAGGGCGAATCCGCCCTCCCTTTTTTTGTTTCTGTGCAAGGTCTAAAATAGCCCGGTGTTGTTGGAGGCATCATGAGTAGGTTAGCCACGGCTGTGCTTCTACTGGCATCGTTCATGACAAGTGGTCCCGCCCTGGCTTGGCAGCGGGGCGTTCAACAACCGCCGATCTCGCCTTTGCCTATCCGTGTGCGTGGCAAAATCCGGCTGCCGGGCGGCCGCCCTGCGCCGCAGGGGGTGCTGGTTTCGTTGGAGGCTGCTTCCTCCGGTGGAGTTGTGGGGCAGACGCAGTCTGACTCCGCAGGGAACTTTGAATTCACCATGTTGCAGCCGGACCTGTATGTCGTCCGTGTGAAACAGCCTGGGTATGAACCCGTCGCTGAGGAGGTGGACCTGCGGACCACTCCGACAGCCTACCTGAATCTCGAGATTCGGCCTGTCTCCTCGCCAGGGCAGGAAGTCATGCCGCCTGAGGGGCCGGGGACCACCATTTCAGCTAAGGAAATCGATATTCCTGCTCGAGCCCGCAGAGAGGTATCCGAAGGCAAGGAACTCCTGGAAAAGAGAAAGGACCTGGGGAAGAGTGTTCAGCTCTTCCAGAAGGCCGTTCAGGAATATCCCAAATATGCAGAAGCCTATCTGTTGATGGGCGTGGCCTACACGGCGCAACAACGATGGAGCGATGCCTCCACAGCGCTGAATCACGCCATCGAACTCGACTCGAAGTATGCTCCCGCTTATCTGGCGCTAGGTGCGCTGAACAACCAGCAAAACATGTTCGCGGATGCGGAGAAACCATTGCTCAAGGCTTTGGAATTCGACTCGAATCTCGCCGTCGCTCATTTTGAACTGGCGCGCGCCTACTGGGGGCTGGGGCGCTGGCAGGACGCTGATCCCCACGCCGCCAAGTCGGTTCAACTCATGCCGGGAAATCCCCAAGCGCATGTCATGATGGGCAACATCCTGTTACGCAAGCGGGATGGCGCCGGCGCATTGAAGGAGTTTCAGGAAGCACTGCGTCTTGCCCCGGATAGCCCGCTGGCGCCCAGCATCCGCCAGGTGGTGGCGAAGATCGAGGCCGCGATGAAGGACGCCAAACACGATCAGCATTAGGGGACGTTGCGATCATCAGCAGGTATCTTGCAAAAAAAACGGGGACGCATCGTCGTGCTGCATCCCGACAAGCTTGTCGATTATTAATCCGCTTTATTTTCAAAGTGGCCGTTGCGCAACCGCACGGGAAGACCGGGTGCAGGCGATGACACGATCGTACGCACCAGATCGCCCGCCATGCTCCACCATCCGTGGAAGGTCTCGCCGACATCGCGAGCGACCTGCAAAGGATGCCAGCCGTCGCCGAAACGATATTCGCCGAGACGAACTGAAACCGATCGCGTATCCAGCCGAAGTCCTTCGCCCAATGCTTTCAGGGCACTTTCTTTGGCGCTCCAGAGCACGGTGACAAGCCATATCCTGTCGGCTTCGGGCGTTTCCGCAATCAGCCGTTGTTCTTCGACGGTGAAGAAGTCACGTACGAATTCATCACTGTGCGTTTCCACGAATTCCAGGTCACATCCCAGCGCCCCCTCTGTGCTCGAGATAGCGCACAGCCCCATCGCTTGCCGATGGCTAATTGAAATGTCGAGTGGCGCCCGCAGGTTATTGACGAAGGCCTGCGGTGCTCCGCTGGTCTGCGGGCGAATTTCAATTTCCGCCAAGCGGCAGAGATCGGCGGACAAATGGAGCTGCGCCGCGACTGCTTGTTTTGCGGTCCAGCGCCCGAGCCGCCAATCGGCCCGCCGCTTGGCGATGCGCATCGCATTCAGGCGGACGACTTCATTAGCACTAAGCCAAGAGTCGTCCGCCGGCACCTCCGATGCGCTCTGTTCCAGCCAGTGAACTTCCATGGCGCCTTCCGGACCTGAATGACTACGCTACGGCCGCCATTCCGTGTAACGCGTTGTCTGCAATCTTCGTTGGCAGAGCAATGGTGCGATAGCCTTTCAGTTGCACATAACGAACGCCCTTGGCATCGACAACCTCGGCATCGAAGCTGCCGTCGCCGCGTGGCGTCACCACTGCGTGAAGTTCCGCATCCTTCGACGGCGGCTTGGACACGACCGTCACCCGGTCGACGTGTAGCGGCAGTCCGAACTTGCCTTCTTCCTGGATCTCCCACAAACCTGCCGTCTGGAAGCAAAGCTCGATCCATCGCGGCGCAATCACAACTGGAGAACCCGCCGGCTGGTGGTTGCTCGGCAAATCCTTTGCCATCGCACCGATCATCCGTTTGCCTTCTCGCCAGGCGCGGTTGATTACCTGGTATGCAGGTCCGTGGAAATAGACTTTATATATGTCCGCGGCCGCGATCACTTCACCACTCGGTTGGTTGGGCACACTCGTAATCGAAGCTTCCGGCGCGGACTTGGTCATGCGTACTCGCGCCGTGAAGTGCGTCGTGACTTGCGGCTCCTTTTGGTTGGGCAATGCGCGTTGGCCGATCAATCGGCAATCGGCGGTGACGAATTCGCCGTCAGCATGGAACGTGACATTCGTTGTCACGGTCCTTGGTTCGTGCCGGTAAAACTTGAATGGCGCAAGGAAGTGGACGTCTTCGACAGCTTCGGCGTGCCATCCCGGCAGCATCAACGCAGCTGCTTCGGCGAATGCTTCAATGCCCATCACTCCTGGCAGAACCGGCGTGCCGTCAATCTGGTGATCGTGCAGGAAAGGCTGGAGCTTGGGGTCGAGCGTCGTTTCAACCGTGACGCCGCTGTAGATGCCGGCGCCGGCGACTTTGCCGACCATCGGCCCATGCCGTTGCCCGGCGGTAAGAGCCTCCGCCGCTTTAGCGTCGAGTCCGCCCGTCTCGTCCCATTCCGCGGAGAGAATCCCCAACCGGTTGCCGATGACGATTTCTCCTCGCGTTGCTCCCGCCGTGAGCTCACGGCGGATCAGCGGAACACCCGCTTCCGGAGGAAGCATGTCAATTCCCGCCACTTCCATCATCTTGGGAATGGAACCGCGGGTAGCCATGCCGATGCCTCCCCACGCCGTCCAGTCAATGACGATCCCGCGCGTCACCGGCCGCGTCGTGCGCAGATTCGACGTCAGCTTGCACAACAGGTCGTTGGCGGAACTGTAATCGGTTTGCCCGGCGTTGCCGAAGCGTCCGGCAACGGAACTGAAGGCCACGGTCGCTGCTAACGGCATGTCACCGATCGCCTGCAGCAGGTTGAACCAGCCGTCAGTCTTGACGTCGAACACCAGGTCAAACTCCTGGGGAGGCTTGTCGGCCAGGAAGTGGCTGCGCTCCAGTCCTGCGGCGTGCAGCAAGACATCGATGCGGCCGCTCTGCGAGCGCACCTGCTTGACGATTCTTGCGACTGCTTCCGCGTCGGTGAGATTGACGCTGAAGTACCGTGCCGTGCCACCCGCGTCCTCCACTGCCTGGATGGCGCTGGCAGCCGCTTGCGCCCTCTCCAGGGCCGCGAGTTCCTTTTCCACCATTGCCGGGGTTGCGCGTTTTTCGCGCTTCTTGATGCGTTCGAACAGATCGCGCTTGAGGCCGTCTTTGTCGCTGACGAAGCGCTGCAGGTCCGGATTGTGGCGGTCCGGTTCCGGCACCAGGTCCAGCAGGTAGAAGGTGCCGCCAGAGGCAGCGGCAAGATCGGCGGTGATTGCCGAAACAATGCTTCCCGCCGCTCCCGTGACTAGGAAAACCGTGTCCTTATTTATAGGCAATCCCGGGCCGCCATCAGCCGCAGGTTTTTCCTGGAGCCCGATCGTCCAGCGCTGGCCCGCCTTGTAGCCGATTTCGACCGCGCCGGAATCGCGCAATGTTTCTTCGATGAGCAGTTCAGCGATTTCCAGGCGGTTGCGCCCTGCTTCGAAGTCCACCGCTTTCACCAATGTCTCGGTGTGCTCGCGCTTGTATGCCTTGGTAAAGCCGGTGACGGCGCCGCCGAGTGGCGCCAAGGCTCCTGCCGGATCGTAGCCATGTTGTCCGCCGAGGCGCGTGGCGGATACCAGAAAAACTCCCGGAGCGGCAATCTGCTCGCACAGGCTGCGCATGGTGGCGTACAGCGATTTCAGCCTTAGCTGTACTTGCTTGTGCCAGGCGGTCAATTCAAGGGCGCCGATGGGGCCTTCGTGATCCAACGCAGGCAGCCAGTAAACACCGTGAACCGGCCCGGTACTGACCCACTGCTTGAGGCGATCGCCGAGCTCGCCTGGGCTCACGCCGCGCTCAAGTTGGAGCGCTTCAACGCCCATGCGTTCGAGCAATTGCGTGATCGCGCTTCCAACGCCGTCTTCATCGGGCATGATGACCACGCGGCTGCCGTGGCCGAGCGTGACGCCGGTGGCCTTGCATAGCTCCAGCGGCGGACGCAGGACCGGCACCGGCACGCGGCGAGGAACCTGGTTCGCAGCTTCGAAACTCTGAACCGCCGGCCGTGGTCCGGTAGTTTTCTCGGAAGGCTTCGCCTCGACTGCTAAGGCAGGCGCGGCGGGTTTCGCCAGTGCCCGGTCGCGCGCAAATTGAATGACGTGTTTCAGGGTAGGGAAGTCGCGTAACTTGAGGTTCGGGTCGCGCGGAATGTTGTATTGCGCGCGGATGGCGGCAAACATCTCCGCCTGCTTGACCGTGTCGATGCCCAAGTCGGCTTCCAGATCCAGATCCACGTCCAGCATGTCCTTCGGGTAACCGGTCTTCTCCGCCACAATCTTAAGGACGGCGTCCGCAATTTGATCTTTGTCGGCGGGCGCAGCCGCAACGGCAACTGCCGGTTCAGGTGTGGTGGTTACGATGGCAGGCGCCACGGTTGCAGCGGCCAAGCTTGGCCGCCGGTCATAGGCAAATTGAATCACGTGCGCCAGGGTCGGGAAATCACGCAGCTTGAGGTTCGGATCACGCGGGATATTGTAGGTTTCGCGAATGGCGGCAAACATTTCCGCCTGCTTGACCGTGTCGATGCCGAGATCGGCTTCCATGTCGAGGTCGAGGTCCAGCATGTCTTTCGGATAGCCCGTCTTTTCCGCGACCAGCGTGAGAATGCGCTCCTTGACCGCATCTTTGCCGGGCGCGGCGGGGGTTGGTGTGGTGGTTGCCGGCACAACCGCCGCAACTTCTTTCTTCGGCGGCGCCGCTTGGAGAGGAGGTGTCGTCGGCGGCGTCCCACCGGCTAGATCAGACCGCCGGTCAACAACGAACCGGATCACGTGCGCGAGGGTAGGAAACTCGCGCAACTTGATCTTGTCGTCTCGAGCGATGCCGTAAGCCTCGCGAATCGCAGCGAAGACCTCGGCTTGTTTCACGGTGTCGATGCCAAGATCCGCCTCAAGGTCCAGGTCCAGATCGAGCATTTCCGGCGGATAGCCGGTTTTCTGGGCGACCAGCGCCAGCACGCGTTCCTTAACCGCGTCGCTGTTTATCGGGACGGCTTTAGCCGGTTCAGGTTTCGCAACCGTAACAGCCGGCGTGGTTGCGACCGGCTGTGGCGCGTCGGGTTTGCGTTCCAAAACCGCGACCGGCGCGGCGGGCACGCTCAGCGGCGCCGATGGCGCGGTGCGCGGCGCGACTGCGGGCTTCGCTTCGCGCGATGGTTCGGTGATCTGCGCTGCCTGCCCGCGATCCCTGAGGCGCAGCGTGCGGTGGACCACCTCCAACTCCGCGGCCGGATAGCCGCTGATCTCGCGCAGCCATGCGTCCCAGGCTTGCGGGTCGGCGATGCGATAGGTGTAGCCGAGAGCGTTCGCGCTGGGGCGCACCGCCCCGGTGGTGGCGACGCGCCGCAGCAGCGCCATGCTGATCTGCGAGCCAAATCCCGCCGCCAGCCGCAGCGCATATTCCACTGGATAGGCGCCGCCCTTGGACAAGTTCAGCGCGCCCAGTTCCGGATCGACTTCCTTGAAATTGGCCACCGGGGGCACACACCCGGTCTCCAGCGCTTTGACGGCAACCACGTCTTCGATACCGGTGCCCATGGGGTGCCCGGTGAAACCCTTGGTGTTGGCAATTACGATCTGGTCCGCGGATTCGCCGAAGACCCTGCGCAGAGCATGGATTTCGGCCGAGGCGCTGCCGCCCCGCGCTGGCGTGTAAGTCTCGTGGGAAACAAAAACGGTCTGCCGCGCGATCTGGTGGCGCTCGATGCCGCGGGTCGCTTCGGCACGCGCGACCAGTTTTTCCATGAGCCCGGCAATGTGCTCAACGTCGAGGCGCGTGCCATGGAAGGCGCTGTTCGCCGCGGCTGCGCTCAGTACCTCGCAGATGGGACGAATGCCGCGCTGGCGTGCAGCCTCATCGCTCTCGACCACCAGTGCCGCAGCCCCCATTCCGATAATCATGCCGTGCCGCCGCCGGTCGAATGGGATGGCCGCATTTTCCACCGTATCGTCGGTCGCGGCCGCGCCGCTCGCCAGGAACCCGGCGCCGAACCACTCCAGCATGTTGTCGGAGGTTACGTCGTCGGCGGAGACGACAATCACGCGCCGGCAACGGCCGGCGGCGATCCAATCTTCCGCCAGCGCAATCGCCAGCGTGGTGCTGGCACAGGCGGAATTTACCTGCGTGTTGGGACCGCGCGCGCCGATGAACTCGGCGAATTGCGAGTGCCCCATCGAAAGAGTTCTAAACAGGAAGCGCCGGTCGAAGACATACGGTTCCTTCTCGATGCTGGAGCGCAGTTCATCCATGCGCCGTTCGATTTCCTGCCGCAGCGTGGAACTCTGCCCGTTTGCTTCCACGGCACGCGTCCGCAACCGCTCCAGCATTTCCACCTGCTCGCGGCGGGAGCGGTCCACTTGGTAGCGCGAAACCTCGTCCACCAGCGAGTCCAGGCCCGGAAATGCGGAGGCGAAAATCACGCCGGTGTCGTCGCGCAGCGCCTCAGGCAATCTCCAGCGGTCCGGCAGCAGCGTTCCTTTGCTGGTCTTCTTGTAGCGCATGACCAGGGGGATGCCGGCGTCGCGCAGAGCGTCAATGCCAGAAGCAATTGCGAGCTGAGTCACGCGATCGAGCGCGGCGATCCGGTCGGCGCCGACGCCGAACTCGTGCTCGAGGTCGAATGCGCGACCACGGGCCGCGAGCTTAATCACGTCGTTCACGTCGCTGATCGAGTCGAACACCGGCCCGCCGTTGTCGCTCTTCACCAGGCGCGTAATGTGCTTGTCGAGCATGGCTTGGCGGAAGCGGACGGGGATGGTGTTGATAAACTGCTCGCCGCGCAAGATGCGGCCGATGTTTCCATCGTCAAAGATGTGGTCGGTCCCGGGCAGGCCCAATGCCGCTCCGGTGATGGCGACAGGAAATCCGCTGGATGGTGAAGGCTGTCCCTGGTACATGCGCATGCCGCGCTCGAACACTTCAGCGAACATGCGGCCTAGCGCGAGATAGCGATCGTCCGTTGGTGACGTAACGGCGGGAGGTTGGCTGGTTCCGGTCGCCACGCTCGCCTGCGTTTTCGGCATTTCAACGCGCGGGGACACAGCCTGCTCTGCCGTCCGTGTGACCTCTTCCGTCCTGCCGCGGCCCAGGCCCGCCGAGTACAAGCCGCACAGCGCCTGGTTAAACGATGCAATGTCGCCGGTCTTGGGATGATTGGTGAACAACGACAGCACGTCGCCGTTGCCGCCAAGCACCTCGTCGGCAAATCCAAAGAGCGCTTTCTTCGGCCCAGTCTCGACGAACACGCGCGCGCCCGCTTCGTAGAGCGTCCGCAGTCCTTTCACGAATTGCACAGGCGCCGCCACCTGCTTGCCGAGGATATCGAGCATCTTGGGCACGGCATCAGGACCGGAGGGATAAAACTGACCATCGACGTTGGCGACGATCGGCAAGCGAGGCGACTGCAAATGCAGCCGGCTCAGCACTTCTCGCAATGGCTCGCTCGCCGGGGCAACGATGGACGTGTGGAATGCATGGCTCACCGAGAGCGGAGTCACGTCGTAGCCTGCCTTCAATAGCAGCTGTGTGGCCTGTTCCACGGCCTCCGACGCCCCTCCGATCACGCCCTGCTTGTCGCTATTGATGTTGGCGATGACAACGTATCCGTTTACGGTTTTCAGGATTCGTTCGATCTCCTCGACGGGCGCGAAGACGGCCGCCATCTTCCCGTTATCTGCGAACGACACGCGGGTCATTTCTCTCCCGCGCGCGCTGACCGCCTCCAGAGCGTCGGCGAACGGAAGGCCACCGGCAGCAACGAGCGCGCCATACTCCCCCAGGCTGTGCCCCATGGTCATGTCGGGCTGAATACCGTAAGCAGCCAACATCCGGGTCATTGCCAAGTCGGTTGCCAGTACTGCCGGCTGTGTGATCGCGGTCTGGCGAAGATCGTCTTCCGCCTGCTCGACCGCTTTCGGATCGGCGCTATCCACGAAGATGAATTTCGACAGCGGCTTGCCGAGTATTGGCGTCATGATTCGGTCAGCTTCGGCGAAGGTGTCGGCGACGATCGGTTCGATCGCGCATAGCGGCCGCATCATGTTCACGTACTGCGATCCCTGGCCGGTGTAGAGGAACGCGACCTTGGGCGCCGGGCCGTGTCCCCGAAAAATGCCTTGCGCGCGCAGCGCCTTCCACATCGCGGGCTGATTCACGGTCATGGCCTGGAGCACCTTGCTTGCCTTGTCAGCGAGATCGGCCGCGTCGACATAATCAATGGCCAGCCGCTCGGGCGCGCGCAGGTCTGACTGCAATGGCGCGATCGGGGCCGGTGCCCGGCCGGCTGCCGCGTCCTTGCGCACAACCCGCAGGCGCTCCGCAAGCTCGGCCGGCGAAGAAGCGCCGATGACCATCGCGCCACGCAACGGCGCCTTGTACGTCGAGTCCGCAAGAGCTGTAGCCACAACCTGCTTCGAATTCATGGTCCCGCCTTCTGCCGCAACCGGCGTCGTCTGGCTGACTGCGAATGTCCGCTTTCCATTGCCTGTGAGCCTGTGGGGAATGTGCTCTTCGAGCACGATGTGGAAGTTCGTGCCGCCGAAGCCGAACGCGCTCACCCCGACGCGCCGCACGCCCTCGGGCGGCATCGTCCATGGCTTCAGCTCCGTGTTCGGATAAACCGGGGAGTGAGCAAAGTCGATGTCGGGAGTTGGGTGCTCGCAATGCAAGCTGGGCGGCAGCACCTTGTCGTGCACTGCCAGTGCTGCCTTCAGCACGCCCGCAGCCCCAGCCGCGCTCTTCAGATGCCCGAAGTTTGACTTCACGGAACCGAGCGCCACCGAGTGCGGCGGCAGATCCACTCCCTTCAGCACGTCGATCAGGCTTTGCACTTCCACCACGTCACCCACCCGGGTGGAGGTGCCGTGACCTTCGATCAAAGTCGCGGTCGCCGGCGAGAGTCCGGCATCCTCCCAGGCGCGCTGCATGGCAATGCGCTGGCCGATGGGATTCGGTGCGGTGATGCCTTTGCCTTTGCCGTCGCTGGATCCTCCAACCCCGCGGATGACGGCATAAATCTTGTCATCATCGCGCTCGGCATCCGCCAGGCGCTTGAGCAGGAGTACGGCCGCGCCTTCACCCATGACAAATCCGTCCGCTCCCTGCGCGTACGGCCGTGAGCCGGTGGGCGACAGCGCGCCGATCTTGCAGAACTTTACGAACGTCGAGGGGCCCATGTTGCGATCGATGCCGCCGGTGAGCGCCAGGTCAAAATCATGTTCCGCCAGTCCGTCCACCGCCGCGCTCAGCGCCGCCATGGCCGAGGCGCACGCCGCGTCGGTGACGTAATTCGGGCCGTGAAAATTGAACAGGTTCGCAATCCGCCCGGCGATGACGTTGGATAACTCGCCCGGCATGGTATCTTCGGTCACCAACGGAAGCTTGTGGTTCATGCGGTCGTGCAGTTCATCGAGGATGGTGCGGCGCACGGCTTCCGGGAGCGCGGCGAAAGATGCGCTCACCGCCAATTCGCGCGCGTACTCCGGATACAGCACGCGCAGCACCGTGAGGTAGTGCTTCTCCCCGCCCATGGCGTTGCCCAGGATCACAGCGGTTCGTTCGGGATCGAATGAGCGCTTGGGGTGGCCATAGTCTTCGAGCGCGTCACGCGTGCACTTGATCGCCCACTGCTGCGATTCGTCCATCGCGGCGGAGACGCGCGGCGGGATCGGCAGCTTCCACTTCATCGGGTCCCAGGTGAACTCGCGCACCCAGCCGCCGACCTTGGAATACGTTTTGTCGGGCGCGGCCGGGTCGGGGTCGTAGTACATTCCCGGGTCCCATCGACTTGGTTCCACATCGCTGATGCTGTACCGGCCGCTCTTCACGTTGTTCCAGAAAGCCGTCGCGTTGGGAGCGTCGGGCAACACCGCGCCGACGCCCACAATCGCGATCGCTCGATGAACATTGTTTTCCATGATGGCGCGCTCCTCGACACCAACCGCCTGGCCCGCGCTCGGCCAGGTTGCTGCAGGTTCGAATCAGGCGGACAGTCGTGCGCTCTTACCCGCGCGATCGTAGAGGACATCCGCGATGGCATCCATGTCTGCCAACAAACCTTTTTGTGCCCGGTGAATGGCAGGCAATCGCAAAGCTTCCTCGAAGGCGGGCAGCTCGGAGTCGCTCACGCCGCCTCCGCCGATAATCAAACGCATCCCGTCTTCAGCCACCTTGAGCGCAGCGTCGCGCGCAAAGATTCGTGCCAGGGTTGCGAGTGACACGGCGTCAAAGCGGCGGCTTGCCTTCTCCGGCAGCTTGTTTTCCTCCGCAAGAGCGGTGCGACGCGCCAGGCAGCCGGCGCATTCCGCGTAGGCAATCAATTCGCCAAGGCGTAGAAGAACGTGCTGATAGCGGGTCAGACGCGTGACGCGCGCTTTCTCCATCACCTCGGCGAGCGCGTGCGAGGCCAGCGCCGCAGTATCGGCGCCGGCGTACGGGTGCCTGGCATGCAGAGCTTCCAGCTTCCTGGCTTCGTCGTGGTAGTACTGGCCGCGAGTTTTCAAGTGCGACTGCCAACGGTCGCGACTGATGGTCATCTCCATGATCTCGGAGGTGCCTTCGTAGATGGTGGTGATACGAACGTCCCGGCTGATCTTTTCCACCATGTACTCGTGGGTGTACCCGTAGCCGCCGAGTGCCTGGATGCTGGCTTCGGCAGCGCCATTGCCGGCCTCGGTGGCCATGTATTTCGCAATCGCGCCTTCGGTGTTCAGGCTGCCTTCGCCCGCAGCGTCGATGCGCGTCGCGGTTTCCTCGATGTAGGCGCGCGCGGCCTCGAGTCGCGCCACGTGCGGCACGATCAGCTTGTGGGTGTATCCCTGCTTCTCGGAGAGCGGCGCGCCACCCTGAATCCGTTTCTTGGAGTAGGGAATCGCGCGGTCCAGGGCAGACCATCCTGCTCCGAGTCCGAACGCTGCCACCATGAGCCTGGTGTAGCCAAACACCGCTTGCGCCTGCAGCAGGCCTTGACCTTCGACTCCACCCAGCAGGCGGTCGGCGTCGACGTACACGTTGTCGAACGCCAGCGCGGCCGTGTTGCTCAGGCGGATGCCATGCTTCTCCTCGGGATTGTCATGGGTGAAACCCTTGACGCCTTTTTCAACCACGAACCAACTCGGGCCACCGGGAGCACTGGCAAGAACGCTGTAGGCATCGGCCACTCCACCGTTGCTGATCCATTGCTTGTTGCCGGTGATCTTGTAGCCGACGATGCGGTCGCCATCCATCACGCGCTCCGCCGTGCTCTTCAGCGCGCCCAGGTCGCTGCCCGCCTCCGGCTCGGTGGCGCCGTAGGCAAACAGGATGCCCTGCTCCGCGATTCGCCCCAGCCACTGCTTCTTCTGCTCTCTCGTACCGCCAACGCGGACGGGATCGCTGCCGAGAAACGTTGCCAGGACACCGGTCGCGATGCCCAGATCAATGCGCGCCATCTCTTCGCATATGCAGTAAACATCGAAGGCGCCGCCTCCCATGCCGCCGAATTCCTCGGGAATAAATAAAAGCTGGATCGCGAGATCTCCGGCGCACATCTGGCGGACGATCTCCAGGGGACATTCGTCCTTGCGGTCCAGTTCCAGCAGTTCGGCGTCGGGCAGGCGTTTCTTGGCAAAGTCGCGCAGAGCTTTCAAGCTCAGCTTCAGGGTTTTGTTAGCAATCATGGCCGGTGCCTTTCAGCGCGTCGCGCAGCGCATTTCGTTGATTTTGGTGGTGAGCTCCGGCAGGAACTCCAGAATGTCGGCGACGATTCCGACCTGGGCTGCCTGGAAAATCGGGGCCTTGGGGTTTTTGTTGATGGCAATGATGAGCGCGTTCCCCTTGATTCCCGCCAGGTGCTGGAACGCGCCGCTGATGCCGCAGGCGAGGTAAACCTTGGGACGTACGGTCTGACCGGAGGTGCCAACCTGACGTGACTTCTCCATCCACTTGGCATCGACAACCGGACGCGAGCAGGAAACGGCGCAGCCGAGCGCATCGGCCAGTTCCTGCGCAATCGCGATGTTGTCTTTATCCTGGATTCCACGTCCCACGGAGACCAGGACGGTCTGCTTGGTGATGTCGACATCGCCGGCCTCGGCGGCGATGGTCCGCAGATAACGCCGCCGCGCCACCAACTCGCCGGCCTCCGAGGACTTGTCCACAACCCCTGGTTGCGCGCCAGTGCTGTCGACCGACTTGAATGCTCCGGGCCGGATCGTGATCACCGCGCCAGATGAAACATCGCAGCGAACGTGGGCGCTGACCTGTCCGCCCAGTTCCTGGCGCACCGCTTTCAGTCGAACACCCTCTACGCCGTCAATGTTCAACACGTCGGAGACGTACGCAGCGTTCAACTTCACCGAAAGTCCGGGGGCGAGGTCGATTCCAAAGTGATCGTGAGCGACGAGCACGATGCCGCCGCCGGGCACGATTTTGACGAGAGCTTTGCGGATCAATTCGGCGTTGGGGTACGCGAGCGCCGGGTTTGCAATCTTCCACACCTCGGCAAAACCGGCAGGCAAATTCTTGCACGCAGCGTCCAGATCCGCGCCATTGCCGGTCAAAATCGCAACCGGAGTCGCGGCGGGATCCAACTTCTTGGCGGCGGCGATGAACTCACCCGCCGAGTCGTCCACCATTCCGGCCTTGTGCGAAATATAAGCAAAGATGCGAGCCGTCATTTCAGGCCTCCGTTCGCTCTTAGCAGCTCAACTACTTTTTCGACCATTTCCTCGCGACTACCGCGAAGCATCTCGGCGCCCGCCCCTGTCGGCGGAACAAAATAATCCTCGCGATGTACCTTGGCGGCAGCTTGCCCGGCGCACTGGGGGGCTATGCCGAGGTCCGCAGCGCCGAAGACGGGAATCTTTGCCGAGGCTACTTTCTGAATTCCGCGCATTCCGACGTAGCGCGGCTCGTTGATGCCGGTCTGAATGGAGAGCACGCACGGCAGATCGATCTCGCTGATCTCCTTGTTCCCGCCCTCGATTTCGCGGGTGATCTTCAGCTTCCCGGCGTCGAGCACCTCGATGGCATTCACCAGCGACGCGAACGGGTAGTCGAGCATCGCGGCCAACATGCCGCCTACCTGCGCGCACCCGTCCTCCGCCTGCACTCCGGTGAGGATGAGGTCGAAATGGTTTTTCTGAACGTAGGCCTTCAGAATGGCGGCGATGCCGGCGCCGTCCGAGCCGGCGAAAGATTCATCACAGACAAGAACGCCCTGGTTGGCGCCCATGGCCATTTCCCGGCGCAGGATTTCTTCGTCGTCTTCGCCGCCGACCGTGACCACGGTGACGTTTCCGCCCACCCGGTCGCGGATCTGGATCGCCTCCTCGACCGCGTAGTTGTCCCATTCGTTGATCGAATACACTAGATCGTCACGCTCAATGTCGTTGGCATTGAGTTCGATCTCGTTCTCCGACATGTCCGGTACGCGCTTGGCGCAAACCAAAATGTCCACGTTGTACCTCCGCGAAAAAATTTCGCATGGCGCGTTAGGCCATGACGGGTGCTTCCTGCTCCTGGTTCTTGCTCGAATCCGGGGTGCTGCTTCGCTGCATTTGCCGGTCCACTAATTCTGTAAAGTCGATCGCGGTCAGGGTGGATTCCATACCAGCGACCTTGATCGCATCTTCTATATTGGCGAGGCAGAACGGGCAGGCGGTTACGATCACGCTGGCGCCGGCCTCGGCGGCCATCCTCACCCGCAAGACGCCCATGCGCTGTTCTTCTTTCGGCTCGTAAAACAGCATCAGGCCGCCGCCGCCGCAGCAGAACGAACGGTCACGCGACCGCTTCATCTCCACGCGCTTCAGTCCGGGGATGGCGTCGAGCACCGCCCGCGGCGCGTCATAAATCTGGTTGTGGCGGCCGAGGTAACACGGGTCATGGTAGGCGTAAACTTTTTCCCCGTCGGCAACCGGCTGGAACTTGATCTTGCCGGTTTCGACGCCCCACGCCACGGTTTCGGTGATGTGCTCCACTGGGGGCACATCTCGGTAGTCGTGTTTCAGCGCGTTGTAGGCGTGCGGGTCGGCGGTAACGATGCGTCGCGCGCCGGAGGCCCGAATGGCTTCCGTGTTGTGATCGCGCAACGCCATGAACAGCATCTCTTCGCCGAAGCGTCGCACCTCGTGCCCGCTGTCTTTCTCTGCCGCGCCGAGAATGCCGAATTTCTTTCCTGTTTGTTCCAGAATTCTCGCCGTGGAACGCGCGATTGCCTGCATCCGGTCGTCATAGGACGAGATGCTGTCCACGAAATACAGCGTCTCCGCGCCGCCGTCACCGTCCAGCACCGGCACCTGGCAGCCTTGACGGAAATCTTTGTCATTCGACCAATCGGCTTTCTTCTTCGCCGGCTTGCCGTAGGGATTGCCGCGGCTTTCGAGCGCCTTCAGCGCTTTCTGGATCGACTGTGGCACGTTTCCTTCATCCACCAGTCCGCGGCGCAAATCCACGATCTTGTCGACGTACTCGACCAGCAGCGGGCACTCCTGTTCACAAGCGCCGCAAGTCGTGCACGACCAGATCTCGTCTTCCGAGTAAATGCTTCCGACCAGGGGTGTGCCATTGGTTGACGCGCCGAACATCGGATAGTGGCGGAAGCTGTAGTCGCGCGCCTTGATGGTCAGAAATCGCGGCGATAGCGGACGGCCCACGGTGTTCGACGGGCACTGGTCGGCGCAGCGGCCGCAATCGGCGCAGGAATAGAAATCCAGCATATGCTTCCAGGTAAAGTCGGTGAACTTCTTCACTCCGAACGATTTCACCTGGTCCAGTTGTCCTTCGCTCACGCCCCAACGAACTGGTTTGAGAATCTCCCGGTCCAACTTCGAGAAAAAGATGGTGAACAGAGATGTTTCCACGTGGAACTGGATCCCGAAAGGCCGGTAGCAGAGCAGGAAGAAGAACGTCAGCTCGTGCAGGAAGTAGGAGCCGAGGTGCAGGCCTTGCAGCAGGGGAAGCGAAGCAACCACGAAGGCATTCATCAACAGCCATGGCATGGAGAATGGCGACAAGAACTCGATCGCCTGCCCCTGCTGCACCTGGGCGGCAACCTTGGCCGCGTCGAAGACACTGTCGGCCAGCATCAAGACAGCGATCAGAGCTAACAGGAAGATGGCATCGCCGGTGTGCCCCGTGCCGTGCTTTGCCGGCACCGAGTATCGCGCCGGCTTGAACACCGCGCGACGGATGATAAGCACGACCATGCACAGGAACACGATCGTCGTCGCGTAGTCCCGGACGATGTCGTAGAGGTGGCCCGTCCTGCCGGAAAGACCGGGCATGACGAAGTTGTCGTCGACGCCGAGAGCCAGCAGCGTAAACGCTCGCGCTGCCAGAATAATGAAACCGGCAAAAACGATGATGTGCAGTATTCCAGCAGCAGGGAAGCGAGGTTGCCTCCACTGTCCCAACCAGAACCGCAGCACTTTACCGAGACGCAGCAGCGGGTGATCGAAACGAAGGTCGCGTTCGGCTTGCAGCAGCGGTCGCAAGCGTCTGGCGACGATGTAGGCAAAACATAATAGACCCAGGAGATGAAGAACGAGGTACAGCGTCTGTCCGTTGACGAACCAGTAGGTCGCTTGTGCCGGTGAATGGATGCCCATAACAAAGAGCCTCACGGTCAGTATCAGCAGCGGTCGGTTGTACAGGACAAACTTGATTGGCTGTGCGGGCCGTGTCGATTTTCCGGTTGCGATTATGGTTTCCGACGATTTGGGCGGCTGTGAGGTGCGTCACACACCTCGGAGATGCAGCGTGGAAATTCCCAAATGAGGAGCTTCCCATTCCCTTTCCAGAACCGGCGAGGGAATTTTCATTTTTGAAACTGTAGACACGCGGTTTTCGTCACTTGTCACGCCCTCTCGTGCCGCGTATCACAGACGCTGTCATGCACCGGTGTGAACATCATTCTTGATTCGCCCCCGCCTGCGGCAAACGGTTTGTCTCGCCAACAGAATTGAGGCCCACGATGAAGCACGCCAGCGAAAATCCCTTCGACAGCATCGAGAGCGCCCACAACTTCGTCCGTCTGCTGTCGGAAGCAGTGGCGGATGGCAGACGAGATCTGGAAGCTGATGTGGAGCGAGAACTGAAATTGAACGGCCAATCGGATTCACCGCGGCGCTTGAAGGCGTTGCGAGTTGCCGCCTATAACCTGGAAAAATTGGAAGTGCAGTTAAACCGGAGCCGGCGGATTCTCAACGATCTTCGTTCCCTTCGGCGCCTGCTGTTCGAGGAGCGGGCCACGTCTCGACCGGTCGCGGCCAAGCCGGTGCAGAAAGCTGAGACCGAATCGAAGGCAAGCGCGCCGAAGCCGGCGCTAAACGGCAAGGCGGCGATAATGAAGCCAGCTCCCTCGCCACGACCGGCAGCGATGGCGAATTGATTGCCACCGGAGGCGGCAGCGGGAATGATAGTTAAGGGAGAGACCAGATGACACTCCGCGACTCGTCAAGTTTCCAGTATGGCCGCAAGCTCCTTGATTCCGGCTGGGAAGGAGCCCGGACTGGTGAACAGATGTTTCTTCACGGCGAGCCGCTAGCGCCCTATCTGAATCACTCGGCTCGGCACGCTGTCGCACCGGCGCTGATCGGCGCTTGCGTGGGTGTAATCGGCAGCCATGGGGTTCGGCGGCGCCACTCTGCCGCACAGGCGGTCGCCTTCGGCTTGGTAGGTTGTGCGCTCGGATTCGGCGTCGCCTTGGTTTGGGAAAGCCGCCGCCTTGCTGCCTCGATTGTGTTCGGCGCCAGGAAGAGGATCAGCAGGGTTCGCGACGAGCACTGGCTCGAACGCCATCCCATCGATTACGCCTAACTACCAGCGCCGGCGGAAGCTGTCTGCCGAGCGGCTACTCACGCTCCTGAACGGCGTTTTGACGACGCGTTTCTTGCCGGAGCTTTTGCCGGCCCGGGACGAGCCGCGATACGCCGCTTGTCCCGGGAACAAATTTTCCTCCGCTAACGTAAGTGGAAATCAAGCGTCTGCTATTACGGGGGTGGGGCGTGTTCAAAAGACTTCTGTATCCGCTGCTTGGATTGGTCATTGTCTTCGCGTTGCAGTATGTCGTTGCCCTGCATGCGCAAAGCACGGCGAAGAACCCGCACGAGCCACATTACACGGCCGACGGACGCCTCGAAGCTCCTCTCGATTACCGTGAGTGGGTCTTCCTGAGTTCGGGA
>DASSIZ010000134.1 GCA_035691485.1 Terriglobales bacterium | reverse complement strand
CTGGCGGAGAGGGAGGGATTCGAACCCCCGATACCCGTCAAGGTATGTCCGCTTTCGAGGCGGATCGTTTCAACCACTCACGCACCTCTCCGCGCCGGTAAGGACGAGTGGTCTACAAAAAGCCGCCAATTCCGGCGGCACTCACTATCCTACCATTTCTGTTTCCGGCGGTTGATCGAACATGGGCCGGGAAACCGACAAGAAACCTGGATCCCTATCACCACCCGCAACTGATCACTTGCGGTCGATCCGCGCCGCCTGGCACGATGACTTCAAACCTTCGTAGGCCAGGTACTGGCGCGCTGCCTCGTCGTCCTTCAGGTAGGTGTCCCAGAAAGCGAGCGTCTCCAGCTTCGCGCACTGGAACAGCGGGGTCTCGATGCCGCGCTGGCGGAACGGACCGACGAAGGTAAAGTGGGTTGCGCCTTCCAGTTCAACATCGTACTTATCGCCGGGAGGGGCGCCGTTAAAGGGCTGGCTTCGCCAGTCGGGGGTGCGGCGTTGCGTGCCGAAATCGCGTGAGCCGTACATCGCCAGCATAGGCACGTTGACGTTTTCCCACGACTTCGAGGTCAGCCCCATCTCGCCTTCGCCTTGAGGTGACAGCACAACAATTGCCTTCACCCGCTTGTCGGCGAAGCTGACGGGACTCTTCGCGCCGGGCATCTGCACTGTGGCGCCTCCGATTGCGACCGCGGTATAGGCGCCATACGAATGTCCGCCGACCCCGATGCGATTGCGGTCCAACTTCCCTTTCAGCGCGGGCGCCAGCTTTTCGATCTGCGGCAGCGAGTCAATCACGAAAGAAATATCTTTCGGGCGGCTGCGCCACAGCCGGGGATCGGCCATGGCCTGGCGGAGCGAGCCGCGATAATCGCGGTCCTGGCGGGAGTCGTCGTGCGACGGATGGATACTGACATATCCGTAGCTGGCCCAGTATTTCGCCAAGGCCGAGTACGACTCCTTCGAGGCATACAAGCCATGCGAAAACACGATGAGGGGAAAGGGGCCAGCGTCCTCGGGATAATAAATTTTCAGCGGCACATCTTTGTTACGAGCGGCATCGTGGAGCGCTAACTGAACGGTGAGAACGTGGTGAGGCCCGGGTTTCGCGGAGTAACTCGGCAGATCGGCGGCACCGGAGGCGGTCGCGATGAAGACGAGCGCTGCGGCAGCAATGTGGCGGCGCATCAGCATGGTTTCACGCACGTATGAACCCGGAACCCGCATATTACATTCTGAAGAGAATTCAACGATCACTTGCCGCCCGGCGGCTTCAGCATTGCATCCGGCAGCGGGTTCTGCGGCGATTCCGATTCCCAGAAGATGCTGGTGACCCACCAGCGCTGTCCGTCGTTGAACAGCTGAATGCTGTTGATGCCGCGGGCAAATGGTTTTTCAGCCTTGGCATGACGGGATTCGTAAGTGCTGAAAACGATGGCAATGTGCGCCCACTGCTCAATCCGGTTGGCGACCGCGCTTTCGTAAAACGCTTCCTTGGCGAAAAACGGCTCACTGCGGGTGATGTAGCTATCGACGGTGAACTCGCGCGGCTCGTAGCCGCTCTTGTCCGGTTTAGGCACCAGCGGTATGAGCCGAGCGCTCGGCCAGAACAAAGTGCGGAAGCGGTTCCAATCGCGCGCCTGCCCGGCGGGTCCGGAAATGACGTCGTACAGGGCCGCAAGGATGTTGTCGATGGACCTCACGTCGGATGGATTGGCGGCGGCAGCAGCCGGCTTCGATTCCGGTTGGGCTTGGGCAGGCGCCAAGGTCGCGATCAGCGTCAGGCACAACAACAGCAGGGTAGCTTTCATGATTGACCTCGCGGAAGCAGATTACCTCATCGCGGAACCCGGGATCAGGCCGCGGGATAGATGCCGAGAATTTTTACAAATTCAGCAATCTCGGAGAGGTGCGCCAACGCCTTGCGCGCGGCGTCGTCATCGGCGCGCAGGTAGTCGATGAAGAACACGTACTCGAACGGGCGGCCACGCAGCGGCCGCGACTCGATCTTGCTGAGATCGATGTCGCGCAGCGCAAACACGCTTAGCGCCTTGAACAGCGCTCCGGGCGCATTCTTCAGCGCGACCGCAATCGAAGTTTTGTTGGCGTTGCGATGAATCTTGGGGGAGCGGCCGACGAGAAAAAAGCGGGTGAAGTTCTGCTTGTCGTCTTCCAACCCGCGCAGCAGAACGCGGCCCTTGTACACACTGGCGGCGCGGCTGCCGGCAATCGCGGCGGCATCCCGCAGGTTGTCGCCGACCACGTAACGGACGCTGCCGGCGGTATCGTAGAAAGATTCGGCCCGCGCTTGCCGATGACGGCGGAAGAACTCGCGGCACTGCTCCAGCGCGACGGGGTGGGAGAACACCCGCCGGACGTCCTTCAGATTCACGCCGGGCGCGGCGATCAGGTTGTGCCGGATGCGCAGGTGGAACTCGCGTTGGACGAAGGCGTCGCGCGCCAGCAGCAGGTCCAGGTGTTGGGCAACCGGCCCGGCCAGGGAGTTCTCGATTGGCACCAGGGCTGCGCCTACGCGACCAGAGTCGAGGCGATCAAAAACGTCAGACGAGGTGACACATGGCACCACCGAGCAGCCGGGCAGGAAAGTACGCGCCGCCTCATCGCTGAACGACCCGAGTTCTCCCTGGATAGCTATGCGCATGGCTTTCGTGTCCTCTCTGAAATCACTCAAGCGAAAAAATGGGCTTGAGCGGGGAACTCAATTCCCGTTTTTTCCGGCCGGCAGTTCACCTTGTCCCTAAGCCTCCGAGTATAAAGGGCAGCAGTTTGTAATCGTGAAGCTACTCGCGAATTTGTACAACTTCCTATTCCCTGTCCGCACCAGACCTTGGAGGAGTACCGAGCGTACCGTCTCGAAGGGAGGAGTGCGGAATGCTTTGGACTTTATTCATCATCCTGCTGGTGCTGTGGCTGGTCGGCGTTATCAGCAGCTACACGCTGGGAGGATTTATCCACATTCTGCTCGTGCTCGCGGTGGTGGCGCTGGTATTCCAGTTGCTCACCGGCCGCAGTACGGTGTGAAAGAACCACGGATCTAAACTCAAGGGGAGGAAACATGGACAAGGACACGGTGAAGGGCAAAAGCAAGGACATCGCGGGGCGCGTGGAGCGTCAGGTCGGCGAGTGGACGGGCCGCAAGGATCTGGAAGCTGAAGGCGCCGCCAAACAGGTCGAAGGCAAGGTGCAAAAGGGCGTCGGCAAAGTGAAGGACGCCGGTCGCGACTTGGCCGACAAAATGAAGGACAAAGGCGATAAAGTTCGCGATGACATGCGCAGGGATGACATCCGGAAAAAAGACGTCGCTTGATCCCGGCGCGAATTTGAACAAAGGAGCGTCTCCGCGACGCTCCTTTCGTTTTGGCTACAGATTTTTGCCCAGCATCAGGGCGTCAATGGTGTTCATGTAATAGCGGGGAATTGTTTTCAGCACTGAATATCCGTGGAGCTTGTAAAACCGCAGCGCGGGCTCATTGTCGACAGCGCTCTCCAGGTACACCGCCCGGCAGCCGGCAGCCCGCAGGCGAGCTTCGCATTCGTTCATGAGCAACGTGCCGAGACCGGCGCGGCGGACTTCCGGCATCACGTCGATGGTGACTACGTGGCCGAGCCCGCGGGCAAGGATTTGCCCAACCACGAAACCGACGACGCCCTTCCCTCCCCTAACCTCCGCCGCCGACGCACTTTTGACGGCGACGATGGTGAAGGCGCCGCGCATTTTCATGTAGTAGGCGAGTTCGCGCTGGGAATACGCGATGCCGGGCGCAAAACATATCTGGTCGATCTGCCAGAGCCGGCGGAAATCAGCCGGCCGGGAATCGCGCAGCTCGTAACGGTCGGCGCCCGCCATCCGTGCAGCCTATCAGGAGAAATCTGAGGGGACAAAAAAGCGCCGAAAACCATGGGTTTCCGGCGCTGCCAGTTGTACGAATTGGAGACCGAGTTACGCCGCCCGCAGTTTGCCGCGCTTGGCTTCCGCGAACAGGCGAATCATCTCGCGATTGAATGCGGGAATGTCGGATGGTTGGCGACTGCTCACCAGGTTGCGATCCACGATCACCTCCCGGTCCTCCCAGTTAGCCCCGGCGTTGATCATGTCGTCTTGAATGGTGTGGTAGCTGGTCAGGTGGCGGCCCTTCGCCAGGCCTGCGGAAACCAGCAGCCACGGGGCATGGCAGATGATGGCCATCGGTTTGCCGGCCTCGTCGATTTTGCGGACGAACTCCTGGGCCGCGTGATTGACGCGCAGGGCGTCGGCATTGAGCGCCCCGCCAGGCAGCAACACGGCGTCGAACTCGTCAGGCTGGGCGCGGTCCAGCGGCAGGTCCACTTTGAACGTGTCCTTCTTCTCATCGTGCTTGACGCCGATAACCTCGCTCTTCGGCGAAATCAGCTTGCAGGTTGCGCCCGCTTCCTCCAGGGCCTTGCGCGGCTCCGTCATTTCCACTTGTTCGAAGTCGGTATCCAAAATAATGGCGACGCGAACTCCGTCGAGATCTTTGGAAGCCATCTGCATTCCTCCTCTTGGTGGGATGTTCGATGGGATGCGGCGGCGGTGGCCGCGGTGGGCAGAGGAATGAAGAATTAACAGACTGACAGGAGCAGCTGCCCCTCTTCGGGACCGCGTCTTTAATTCTTCGTTGCGTCAACCGCCGCGGCAGCGGCAGTCTTCCCTGCCCGGAAATAGGCTTCGGAAAGATGACGGCGAATCTGCGCCAGAAGTTCCGGGTCGGCGGGGTGAGTTCCAGCAAGCTTGCGCGCAGATTCCAGCGCGCTGATCGCCTCCGAGTACTTGCGCAGCCGCAGCCGCACCACACCGACGGTATCCATGACCGCCGGGCTATCCGGCGCCAGGGAGCGCGCCGTTTCCGCCAGCTGCAGCGCCCGGTCGAGGTTGGTTCCCTGCTCCACGTACAACCATGCCAGGTTGTTGGCAGCGACGCCCGAGTGCTCGCCTTCGCGGATGGCGCGCTCGTAGTTCTGGATGGCCGCGGTGGTGTCGTTCTGCTCCTGGGCGCGGACCCCGGCCAGCAGCGCGGCGGAGTTTCCCCCAGTGTGCGACGCGGAGTCGGCGGCGGCGGAGAGTTCCCCGTTCCCGGCATAAAGGCGCGCCAGAGCGGAGGCCGCGGTGGCGCACTGCGGATCGATGCGGAGCGCAGCCTGCAGCGCTCGCTTGGCATCGTCGAGCCACCCGCGGTCGGCATAAAGACGGCCGGCTATTTCCATCAGCGTCGCCGACGCAGGTGCCGCGGCCGCGATCTTCTCCATCTTCGCCAGCATCGGCCGCGTGATGGTGCCGGTGCGGTAGACGCGGGTCAGCCCGTCGATTGCTTCCACCGAGTGTGGTTGCGCCAGCACTGCCTGTTCGAACTGCAGGAGAGCCTCGCCCACGCGCTGCTGCTGCAGCGCAATCTCGCCCAGGATGACGCGAGCGGGGGCAGACGCGGTGTCAACCGCCAGCGCGCGCCGCGCCATCATGGCGGCAGCGTCAGTGCGTTTTTCCGCCAGCAGCACGCGCGCGAACAGGTTCAGCGCGCTGACGTTGCCGGGCTCGTCCCGCACCACGGCCATGATGTATCGCTCCGCCAGCTTGGCATTGCCGGTGGCAACGGCATCGTTCGCCAGCGCCAAGCGCGCGGGCACGAAGTGCGAATCCGAATCCAGCGCCGCCAGCCATTGCGCTCGCCCGTCCGCCTTATTTCCTGAGCGGTAAGTAGCGGTACCCAGCACGTAATGCGCGGGCGCCGATTGCGGCGCCAGCGCAACCGCCGCCTTCGACTGCAGGCTCGCAGCCGGCAGGTCCGAATCCGCCAGTGCGATCTCCGCCTGCAGGATGGAAATGGTCGCCGGGTCCAAGTCAAGGCGGTACTGCGCCAGGTGCGCATGCGCGCGCTGCAGAGCGTCAGCCTTGTCCGGTCCCGATTTCTGCTCGGCCACGTTGATGTCGGCTTCTACCAGGCGGGTCGCCAGCAGCGCACGGTCGCGAAGCTGATCCAGCGCCATCCAGGGTTGGGGTTTCTTTCCTGACAAACTGGCCCCGGCGGAACTCAGAGCTGCCTGGTAGCGTTGCAAGGCGGTGTCCGGCTTGCCGGCAATCAGTTCGAAGTCGGGCAAGGCCGTGGGTTGAGTGGGACGCTGCGCGTCCACCCGCCGCAGCACCTGCTCGGCTTCGTTAATGCGTGTAGTGCGCTGGAGAAATTGCGCGAACCGCATGTTGGATTCGGGGATGTCCTCGGCGGCCACCGCCTGCCGATAACATTGTTCGGCAGCGGCAGCATCGCCCTCCTGTTCGTTGAGGCGGCCGAGCGCCAGCCATGGTGCTGCACGGTTCGGGTTTGCCGCCGCTGACTCGTGCAGCACGCGGCGCGCCTCATCGACGCGGTTCTCCCGGTTGTAGATGTCGGCCAGGGCGATGGCCGCGGAGACGAGATGGGCATCGCTCCGCAACACGCTTCGATACTCCTCCTTGGCCTGCTCGGTTTTTCCGGAGGCGGCCAGCGAGCCCGCCAGCAGCGCCATGGCTTCGGCATTTGCCGGCGAATGCCGCAACACGATCTCCGCTTGTTCGCGCGCGCGGTCCGCCGCTCCCGCGACCAACAAGACCTCGCCCAGACGCAACTGAGCCGCCATGTTGCCGGGTTCTACCTCGGCGGCCTTCTCAAATGCGTTGAAAGCTTCGGCGATGTGTTCAAGACGGTAGAGACATTCGCCCAGGCGGAAATAAACCTGCGAACGAGCGCGCGTTTCGCGCAACGGAATTTCGTCCACCATTTTTTGATAAAGGGCGGCAGCTTCGGCGTTACGGCCTTCGCGCTCCAATCGTTCAGCGCGGGCGAATTGCCTCTGGGGGATAGTGCATCCCGCCAGCATGGCTGCGAATACGACAAGAATTCCCGTGGTAGCGAGGAGCCGCGATCTGGTCATGAGCCCGGAGCGCGCCCTTAGAGCAGGCGCTTACATTCAAGATGAACGAAGAGAGCGCGCAGTTGGCTTGATCGAGGCTCGCAGCCGCTTTTCATGCGCTGATCTGCACCACTTCCGCGCGCTTCAGCTGTCCGCAGGCGGCATAGATGTCGCGCCCGCGGGGACGCCGGAGAAATGCCGGAATACCAGCGCCAATGAGGGTCTGCTGGAAAGCCTGGACGCGCTGTTCTTCCGGCGTGGAAAACGGAATTTCCGGGCCGGGATTGAGCGCAATCAGGTTGACCTTGGCGTTCAGTCCCTTGATCAGGGTGGCCACCTCGCCCGCGTTTTCGACGCTGTCGTTGACCCCATCGAGCAGCACGTATTCGAAGGTCAGGCGCTCTCGCGGACGAAGCGGGAATTCGCGCGCCGCCTTCATCAGCGCTGCCAGGTTCCACTTGCGATTGATCGGCATGACCCGGTCGCGTAATTCGTCACTCGACGCATTGAGCGAAATCGCCAGCTTGGGCCGGACCGCTTCCCTTGCAAAATCGCGGATGCGGGGCACGATACCGGCGGTGGAAACCGTCATGCGCGATGCCGGTATGCCGACGCCATCCACCAGCAAGCGCACTGCCTTCATGAAGTTGTCGTAATTCAGGAACGGCTCACCCTGGCCCATGAATACCAGGTTGATGCGCTCGCTTTCTAGCGAGATTTTACGGTCCTGAAGCACGCGCAGGATTTGGCCGACGATCTCCCCGGGGCTGAGGTTGCGCAGCAAGCCGAGCAGCGCGGTCATGCAAAACCGGCAATCAACCGCGCAGCCCGCCTGGCTGGAGACGCAGATGGTGGCGCGTTTGAACCCACCTTCGCTGCCATCGCCCTGTTCGCCGTCGTCGCCCTCGGGCATCCAGACTGTTTCGACGCTCTGTCCGTCAACAAAGCCGATCAGGTAACGCCGGGTGCCATCGACCGAGAGGAATTGCTTTTGCACCTGCGGCAAGCCGACGACATAATTTTTCGCCAGCTCGCTCCGCCAAGCGGCAGGAAGCGTTGTGATCTGATTTACCGTCTCGACCCGGTTGCGATAGACCGCTTCGAACAGCTGGCGTCCCCGGTAGGCGGGCTGCCCCGCTTCCGTCGCAATCGCCGTAAGCTCTTGAGCATTAAGGCCCAAAAGCGTGATTTCCGGAGCTACTCGCATGCATCTAATAAGAAGTATCGGGTTAACTGGCTGTCCCCATTGTATCTCCTGCGACGGCCGGTTCCGGTTCCCGGGACAGGTGAAAGAACAGGTCCTAAGCCGCTGATTCTATTACTTTAATGTTTGTGCGCGGGTTAGGCTGCGGTGTGTAAGAATCTTTAGTGTGGGGTTTGGGCGAAGGCTGCCGGCTCCTTGAATTGGAACGTGTCATGGTGGAAGAGCTCCGTAATATTCGGCGCGAGGTGCTGCCCAACGGTCTGATCGTGCTGACCGAGGAGATGCAGCACATCCGATCGATCTCGATCGGCATTTGGATCAAGACTGGTTCGCGCCACGAGGAAGCGGAACTCAACGGCATTTCCCATTTCGTGGAACACATGGTGTTTAAGGGGACCAAATCCCGCACCGCCGAAGACATTGCCCGCCAAGTCGATTCCATCGGCGGCAACCTTGACGCTTTCACCGCCAAGGAATGCATTTCGTTTGATATCAAGGTCCTCGACGAGCACCTGCCCATCGCCATGGACGTGCTCAGCGACCTGGTGCTGAACCCGGTCTTCGACATGAAGGACATCACCCGCGAGCGCGGCGTGATCATGGAAGAGATCAAGATGGACGAGGACAATCCCGACTACCTTGTCCATGAGATCTTCACCCAGAATTTCTGGAAGGATCACCCCCTGGGCAAGCCCATCCTGGGCACTAAGGACACGGTGCGCCGGTTCGAGCAGGACCTGCTGCTCAATTACTGGCAGAGATTTTTCATCCCCAACAACATGATCATCTCCGCCGCTGGCAACCTCAACCACGAGCGTTTCGTCGACCTGGTAAAAGAGAAATTCCTGGGGTTGCAGGCGGGCAAGAATGGTTTCCACCAGGCGCCGCCGAAAGTTTCCGCGCGCATCATCATGCGCAATAAAAAGGCGCTGGAGCAGGTGCAGATCTGCGTCGGCGTGCCTTCCCATCCCGTCGGCCACGAGAGCCGTTATGCCGGCTACATCCTGAGCACCGTCCTGGGCGGCGGCATGAGTTCCCGGCTGTTCCAGAACATTCGCGAGCGCCAGGGGCTAGCCTACGCGATCTACAGCGAGCTGAACCCTTATCGCGATACCGGCTGCCTCTCGATTTACGCCGGGACCTCGCGCGAGTCGGCGCCCAAGGTCGTGCTGTCGATTGTGAACGAATTCCACAATCTGAAGGCGGAGGCAATCCCGGAAGAGGAATTGCGCCGCGCCAAGGACCAGCTCAAAGGCAGCCTGATGCTGAGCCTGGAATCCTCCACCGCGCGCATGTCCAACCTGGCGCGGCAGGAGATGTACTTCGACCGTTTCATTGGCCTGGATGAAATCCTGAACAGCATTGAGAAGGTGACGAAGGAAGATCTCGTCAAGTTGGCGAATGAATTCTTCAAGCCCGAGCACATCGCGGTGACGGTGTTGGGCAACCTGAACGGTTTGAAGATCTCGCGCGAACAGCTCGCGGCCTAGCGAATGGCGTTGGCCAGCACCTTCATCTGCTCATCGACAATCTTGCGATTCACAGCCTCGGCGCGAAGTTCCGCCTCAGCTTCCTGGGGCCTTCCCAACTGTTTCAGCGCCGTCGCCAATGCGAAATGATATCCGGGCGAGTCGCCGCGCAACTCGACGGCGCGGCGCAAAGGCGGTTCCGCATCGGCGGCCCGGCCCTGCTGCAGGCGAGACATTCCCAGGTAATAGAACTGGCCTCCGCTCATGGGCTGGATTTCCTGCGGCCAAATCTCGATGGCGTGCATGAGTGTACGCTCCGCTGCCGCGAAATCCTTGGCCCGGTACTGATAAATCCCCAGGTTGCACCACCCTGCCCAGTAGGTCGGCCTTTCGACGGTGGCCTCACGCTGAATGCGCACGGCATTATCCAGATCGCCGATCATGCCGTAGGCCTCGGCGAGTCCTTCGGTGGCGCGAACATTGTGAGGCGCCAGCTTGCGGGCGTGCGTGAACAGCGCGATGTCATTGTCCCAGGCACCAGTCTGCACGACGGTGGAAACTGTCAGCACCAAGCCCAGCGCGAGCGCTGCGGCTAGCCTCCAATCGTCATGCTGGCCCGGACGCGACCCGCCGAATTGACCTCTGGATGAGGTCCGCATGAGCAGAGCTGCGAGCATAAATGCGGGCGCTATCGAAGGGACATAGAGAAACCGGTCGTGAATGAAATCGTGCATCTGGAAAACCACGGAGCCCACGACCACCGGCGCCAGCGGCAGCAGGATCGCAATTCCTGCTAACAACATTCGTCGCGAACGGCGAAACAACGCGATGTATGCAGCCAGCACCGCCACAATGGCAAGCGTGGGGAGCACGAAATTTCGCGACCCCACCGCCTTCACCAGGTCAAAGTCGTCGTAGTAGGCGTTCAGACCGAATGGCCAAGCCAGCAGGGCCAAATAAGACCACAGGATTTTCGGCCATGTCAGCACGACAGAGGCGAGCGGCCGGTGATGCATCGGGCTGACCACTCCTCGCAACACTGCGCCGCGGGCCGCCAGATACGCAAGCGTGACGACGGCATACGGCGCCAGCAGAAGAGCAGTCTGCCGAAAGTTCCATCGACGTCCGGAATCTTCGCGGTCGGGCGAGAGAATCTCGTACGCCAGAATGACTCCCGGCACCACCAGGCCGGTTTCTTTCAGCAACACGCACACGACGTAGAGAGCGACCGAAGCCGCCAGCCACCACGTCCGCTTTGCCCCGCCGTCTCGCCAGTTCAGGTAGGCAAGGAACGACGCCATGCAGGCGACTCCCACCAAGGTTTCGGTGTTGCCGGAGACCCAGGCAACGGCCTCGATGTGGACCGGATTCACGCCGAACAGCAGCGCCGCCACTGCCGCCGCCCGCGGCGAACCCAGCAGACGTAAACCGAGACGATAGACCAGCCATGTCGCCAGCACTTGCAGCGCAATGCTCATCAGGTGCCACCAGGCGGGGGTCAGGCCAAACACCGCATGGTTGACCCGCAGCCACAACAGGAACAACGGACGGTAATAGTTTCCGGCCCAGTTCGGCTGCTGGAAGTGCCAGACGTGGCCGGTGAAGTAATGCGGCACAAACTCCCACGCTTGCACCCAGGCGTTCAGGGCGATCTGGAGGTGGTCGTCAAAGACGAAATCGAAGACGATGGTGCGCGCGTACGCGGCGAAGGTAAGCAGCAGCGCCAGCCGCAGCAGCAGGCCGTCAGCGTGCATACTCCACCATGATTCCGCTGCCGTTCGCGGGGCGGTTGGCGTTGCCGCAATCAATGTTTGTGTGGTTGGCGTTCCCATGGCTGCGATCAGTTATCTACTCTGCTGCCCCAAGGAGGCTAGTGCTTGTTTGTATTCCGACGAGTCCGGCTGCATGCGGACCGCTTGTTGCAAGGAATGGCCGGCAGCTTCCTTGCGGCCCAATTTCACCTGTGCCAATCCAAGGTAGTAGAACTCGTCGGGCGTGCCGTGCAGTTCGGTGGCGCGCACCAGGTAACGTTCGGCTTCCAAGTAGTGTCCGGTCATGTACTGGGCGTATCCCATGCGGTAGTTCGCGTACCAGTAATCGGGATCGTCGGCCAGCACCGCGTGATAGAGCCGGATGCCCTGGTCATACATCCCGCGCTGCACAAACGTTGCCGCCAGCTTGTTGCGCGGCAGATCGTTGTTCGGCGCAACCGCCATCCCGTGGTAGTAGAGCACCACGTCATTCGCCCAGGGCACGCTCTGTGCCACGGTGGCAAATGCCATGACCACCGCCAGCGCGATGGCGGCCACCAGTCCCGCCGGGCGCCCGAAAATCTCCCGCGTGTCGAGCTGCGCCAGCGCCGTCGCCAGCAGCAGCGAGAAGCCCACTGACGGCAGGTAAAGATAGCGGTCGTGGATGAAGTCGCCCATCGGCAGCACCGTCAGATTCAGCAGCGGCAGGATGGGAACCAACAGCCACACCGAAGCGAAGGCAACCAGCGGCGATCGCTTTTTCCTCCACCACCACCCCAGCAACCCGGCGGTAAGCGCGATTCCGACCGCCGGCCACATGACGTATTTCATGCTGACCTGCGTTACGTACGGCGTGTCATAAAAAACACTCAGCCCGAACGGCGCAACCAGCAGTCGGATGTACCACCACAGCGCCGACGGCACCGTAAGCAGCGCTATGCTGAGCGGCAGCTCTACAGTTTTGTGCGCGATGCCATGCAGCGCTTGCGCGCGCGCCACCAGGTATGCGCCGGTCACTACCACGAAGGAAAGCAGCGGCAGCAGCGCGCCACGCACACGGGCATGCCAGCTCCGGGCGTCGGCGCCATACGTACATTCGTAGGCAAATAGAAGCGCCGGAAGCACCACCGCCGTTTCTTTCGAGAGCAGCGCCAGCGCGTAAAGAGCAAGCGATAGGATCAGCCAGCCTTGGCCACGCCGCTCGCGATAATTCAAATACGAGAGGAACGCCGGGATGAGCAGCAGCGCCATCAGCGAATCGGTGACGCCGGAAATCCAAGCCACCGATTCCAGGTGCACGGGGTGCAAGCCGAACAGCAACGCCGCAATCAGCGCCACGCGGCGATCACGGGTCAAGCGCAGAGTCAGGACAAAGACCAGCGCGGTGACTCCAACATGCGCCAAAACCGTGGTCAGATGCCAGAATGACGGATGTAAGCCGAATAGCGTGTGATTGACCAGGAACCAGGCCAGGAACAGCGGCCGGTAGTAGTTTCCCACGGAGAACTGCTGCATCCAGACATTGGCCCGAAAATACAGCGGAAAGTACTTCCAGCTCTGGACCGCCGGATTGGCGACGATCTGCCCCAGGTCGTCATAGACAAATTCGAACTGCAGCGTGCCGACATAAACCAGAAAGGTGACCGCCAGGACAATTCCCAACAGGACTGGGGTCGAAAAACGCGGCTTGGCGGACTCGCCTGGCTCTGCGAACATTGCGAATGGTTCCAGCTGGGGATCGGTCAGTACATTGTAGCCGAGGCCATTCCCGTCTCAAGCTCCGTCTCAAACTGGAACCAAAGTTGGCAAAATGCGATGCTCATCTGACAAAAACTGTCATGATTGCCGAATTCGGTCATCGGAAATCTCGACGAACAACTCTTTACAATCCACGAAAGTGCCTCGAAGCTCGTTGAAATACAGGCATGTTACTTCGGGAATCGGCTCGTATACCGCTCGACGCCGATTCTGGCAGCACGCTTGCCCCACTATTGTGCCAGCGGACGGGCTACAAAAGATCTGCTAGGGGAGATTCGACACAATGCGCAAACAGAAAGGTTTCTCACTGATCGAGTTGCTGATCGTGGTGGCGATCATCCTGATCATCGCCGCGATCGCGATTCCCAACCTGCTGCGTTCGCGAATTGCCGCGAATGAAGCGTCAGCGGTGGGCTCGACTCGCACCATCAACACCGCGGAAGTCACCTTTGCTTCCACCTATCCGAACCACGGCTTTGCCGTTTTGGCCGACCTCGGCCCGCCGAGCTCGGGCTCGGTTGGCGACACCGGCGCCGGCTTGCTGGATTCCGTGTTGGCCAGCGGTACCAAGAGCGGTTACGTGTTTTCCGTCGTAACCAGCGGCGCCCCCAGCGGCGGCGGCGCAGCGACGATCTATACCATCAATGGCGACCCGCAGAACTCGCAGACCGGTCAGCGGCACTTCTTCAGCGACCAGTCGGGCGTGATCCGCTTCAACGTCAGCCAGACCGCCAGCGCCAGCGACAGCCCGCTGCAGTAGTCTGACTTGTAAGTTTGGCGAAGTACCTGGGGGAGGGTACGAGCCGGGAGCACCGGAGCAATCCGGTGCTCTTTTTTGTTTGCACAGAAACGGTGGCGTATCGTTCGGATGACAAATACGGTTCGATGCGTGACAATTTTTGTCGGAAAACGGGTTTCTGTCCAAGCGAGCGCCTGCTGCGCAGCCCCGAAACGCCATTCTGGTTCAGTCTTAATCACCCTGCCTGCTTTCACTTAACGCACGGTCGGTTACCAAAGGGATGCAGGCTGGTCACCTTGGTGCACAAAATGCAAATTCCCCGGATATTCCTGGTATCCAGGTTCGGAGAGTGAAGACACAATGCGCAAACAGAAGGGTTTCTCACTGATCGAGTTGCTGATCGTAGTGGCGATCATTTTGATTATCGCCGCGATCGCGATTCCCAACCTGCTGCGTTCGCGAATTGCCGCGAATGAAGCGTCAGCGGTGGGCTCGACTCGCACCATCAACACCGCGGAAGTCACCTTTGCTTCCACCTATCCAAACCATGGCTTTGCCACCTTGGCTAACCTTGGGCCGCCGAGCTCAGGCTCAGTTGGCGACACCGGCGCTGGCTTGCTGGATTCCGTGTTAGCCAGCGGCACCAAGAGCGGCTATGTGTTCTCCGTGGTGACCAGCGGCGCCCCCAGCGGCGGCGGCGCAGCGACGATCTATACCATCAATGGCGACCCGCAGAACTCGCAGACCGGTCAGCGGCACTTCTTCAGCGACCAGTCGGGCGTGATTCGCTTCAACGTCAGCCAGACCGCCAGCGCCAGCGACAGCCCGCTGCAGTAGTCTGAGCTGATTTCGGCGCGCGGGCTCCTGCTTCGCCCATGCCGCGTAAGCGCCTCAAGTTTGGCGAAGTACCTGGGGGAGGGTACGAGCCGGGAGCACCGGAGCAATCCGGTGCTCTTTTTTTAGATTTGCTCTGTTGCTTGTCGGCGTTCTAGTTTCGCCGCTGCGGCGGTGGCGGCGCGCGCGAAGCCTCCGGTATAATCACCGGAGCGCGCCCTTAGCTCAGCTGGATAGAGCGTCTGGCTACGAACCAGAAGGTCGGGAGTTCGAATCTCTCAGGGCGCGCCATCTTACTGCGTTTTGAGCGGTATAGGCGGACCGGCAACCCATCTGTGCTACTGGCTTGCTAGCGGAGGCCGATTCCCCCACTGCGCCGTTTGTTTGTTGCCGTCCGTGGCTGTGGGGCAGAAGTTGAGCAGAATTTTGCCGCTGATTCGCGGCTGCTCGCGGGCCCGCCAGGAGCGTCAAAGCGCCCGCCGTGCGGCACGAAAACGCCCTGTTTTATACAGGGCGCGTTTGGAGAAGGTTGGGAGAGTCTCACTATTTCGCTTCCAGGATGATCTCGCGTGCCAACCGGCTGCCGACGACGTCCCTGTAGGAAGCCCGGTCGACGTAGCCAGCTTCAATTTTCGGCGTCCCGCCGAACAGTTGCTGCCCCAATTGCTCCGCCTTGTCCTGGTTGGCTTCCATGCTGGCTAGATCTTTGTACTCGGTCATCAGGACCACATTCGCCTCTGTGGGAGTGTGCGATTCCGTTGCCAGGACTTTGTAACTGATCAGATAGCCCGCTTTTTTCATGGCATCCATCTCTTTTTTCCAGTCCCCTGCCAGGTAACGGGCATACCGGTCTTCCATCCCCGCTTTAACGTGAATCAATTGGATCTCCCAGACCGATCCGTTGTGGTAGGGCTTCGACTGTGCCAGGAGCGGTGAGGCGGATAACAACAGGCAGATCACAACAAGCGCATAAGCTGTTCTTCTCACTTTATATCCCTCTTTCACGATTGGAATTTGGGGCCCGGATAATGCCGCAGGAATGGCGCGGAGTGGGCAGAGCATATCACAGTGATCCCTAGCCGTTCACCGACGAATGGGAAAAAAAGGGCCTGCCGGTGGTCGCCATGTACGCCCGTTTGCTCGTGCTTGGGAGAGTTGTGAGTAGGTAGCACGGAGCAATCCACAAGATTGCTCCGATCTGCGCGCTTGCAAGTCCCTCCAAGCAGCCGCGGCCAAGTGCAGAATTTTAACTTGCGCTAGAGCGTCGCGTGGACGCAGACGCTTCACGAAATCATCTTCTGATCCCCAGAGCCCAAGCCGTTATGTGTTCGTTCTAAGCGCCTGTGGGCGTGCGGGAATTGACTTTCCTGTCTCGAACGCGTCCTCGGGCCACCTGCTCAGCAGATCAATCGCCCACGGGGGCATATTGTGCACGTTGAGTTGACAGCCGAGGTGCTTCGAGGACAGGTACAGGCCGACAATCGAACCCAGCGCAGCTTTCTCAATGTAGTTGACCTGCGCAAAATCGAGTACGACACGTTTGCTCGCAGGAACCAACCCTCGAACGGTCTTTTGAATCTGCTCACAGCTCTTCAGGGTGAACTGGCCGGAGCAGCAGATAGTGACTTCGTCGGCCGTCTTCCTCGTTTCCGTCCGCAAAAACGAGGTTGTGGGAATCGGGTTTCCAGTCATGTGCCCCTCCGCGTATCACTCAGAACAAGTGCGTCATCACCGGACGGCCATTAGGAATCGTTTTACGAACGTACGCCCGAATACGCTTTCGCTAACGTTAAAATCAACGCTAACATCCCGTGATTCCCATTTTGGGACCAACCCGGATTTGCACAATCGCTGTGCAGGTGGCGGGCGGGCCATTTAGAGCAAGGGAAGGCGCAGGCGGTGTTCGAGCCCGCGGCGGCGTTGTGAAGTCGCGGAAAATCTCCCAACGAGCAGAGTGCAGCGAGGTTCGGAAGGTTAGCTACCGACCTTTGCGGCAATCATGTTCGCGGTTGTGACTGATAAGAGCATCCATCGACTGGCGCAGTCTCGTGTAGGCCTTATCCGCCACCAGACGTACTTTGCCCATGGAGCTGTGCTTCTTGAGGGTTGCAAGCCTTTCCAACTCACTTCTGTGCTTGTACCACTCCTCAAACGCTTCCTGTTGAACCTTGCGGAGTTGTTCGCGCTCTTTGCAACTCATATTGCCTCCGGTTTCGCCGCAAAGGACAGTGGTTTTCCCAACCAGGTTGTTTTCGCGACACCATAACTCCGTCCCACTGCCCCGGCAACACAAATTCTGCATTACCAAAGTGCAGTGCCGGGCGAAGGACGAACGACGGGCGATGCGCTCGGGCAAACCTTAACTTTCGCGAAGGTAAAATCGGCGGCACCGGATTTCGACGGCAGCAAAGCTAAGTGCCTGCGGTGCAACTGTGACGCTCTTTTCTCTAACCAAAACGGCTAGTACTTTGGGCTAGCACCTTGTGCCTACGCCAAATGGAGACTAGCCAGACCGGTTAATCCCGGGCGATGCTCTCCCCATTCCAGACCTGAAGGCTTCGCGTCCGGCCTCTCTGGGGAGGGTGGGCAGGATCGCGAAGCCTTCACGTTTTGATGTTGTCTCACCCCTACTCTTCTTGAATACAAATCCTGTCTGCTAACCTACGCCACATGCGCCGCATACTGATTGCCACCTCCAATGCCGGCAAGCTGCGCGATTTTGCGGCCGCAGCCGCCGCACACGGCGTGGAGGTCGCCACGCTGCCCGGCTTCGCCGAGTTACCCGAGGCAACGGAAGACGGCGCCACCTTCGACGCCAATGCGCGCAAAAAAGCCGAGCACTACAGCCAGTACGTCCCCGGTGAACTGGTGGTGGCGGATGATTCCGGCCTGATGGTGGATGCGCTGAGTGGGGCGCCAGGGGTGCACTCGGCCCGCTACGCCGCCGCACACGATCGAACCAACTCCTCCGACGAAGCCAACAACCGCCGCTTGTTGCGCGAACTTGCATCGGTCCGCGACAGCGAACGCAGTGCGCAATTCGTTTGCGCCATCGCCGCAGCGCGTGACGGACGGACGCTGGCCACGTTCCAGGGCGCCGCCGAAGGACAGATCATGCGCATCGCACGGGGCAGCGGGGGCTTCGGCTACGATCCGCTGTTCTACTTCCCGGCGCTGAAAAAAACATTTGCCGAGCTGACAGCGGAGGAGAAGGCGCAGGTGAGCCATCGCGGGGCCGCGTTTCGAAAATTTCTAGAGTGGTTCGAAAAGGAGGCCCGGCGATGAGCGATGCCCGCCAGCGACGCTTGCTACTTGAAGCACTTTGCCAATGCCGAGGCGCAGGCTACCAGCTTTTGCAGGTCGACAGTAGTGAAGTCGGGTCCTGAAACGGGCGCCGAAACCCCTTTACGCGAAATCTCGATCACTCCGAGGGCTCCTTCCGCCGCCATGACCGGGGCCGCCATCAGCTTCTGAATCACGTGCACGTGCTGATCGGGCTTTTCGTCCCCCACCAGGTGCGACGTCCTGTCCGCCCCCAGGTCCACCGCCTCGAAGATGCTGGTGTGCTTCACTTGCGCGAAATTGTTGATCACCTCGCCGCGATGGGTATTGGCAGCGCGCACCGCGACCGACGTGGAAGTATTTAATGGAATGCTGCCCACGTCATGAAGCTTTGCCGGGTAACAGAACACCAGGTTTTTGTGCTCCAGCCGCAGGATCCCGACCTCGTCCTGCTTGACGCCGAAGAACTGGGCCAGCTCATGGCCGATTTTTTCCGCGTTCTTGAGCGTCAATCCCTCCCTTTCGCACTCCTCGGCCAGCTGCACAAAGGACGACGCCAGTGTCGCCATCATGGGTATTCTCCTGCGCCGCGGGGGAGCTTTTCGGAGGTCATTATATCGAGCGATGAGGGCGAACAAGCGGCTGGCGAGGGATTTCAAAACCCTGTTTTCCCGGAAAATGCGCCTGTTCCGCGCCGGAACGGCGGCGGCGGAATCGTCACACCCCGGCGTGACATCACATAAATGGGTGACCGGCGTTTCTTGACTTGGTGACGTAGCGGGCCAATAATGAGCGGTTCGTTCTTACAATTCATACTCTTATAAGGAGCTGCACCGTGGCGACATCGGTCAGTTCTGCGGCACAGGCAGGCGCGGCCCGGGTGGCGGCAGGAGTTCCGGCGCTGCGCGCGGGCCAGGGCAATTCTTTCCTCTGGCGACGCCTGCACTCCGTCAGCGGCATTTTTCCCATCGGCTTTTTCCTGCTCGAGCATTTTTTCTCCAATGCCTTCGCCGTCAATGGCGGCGCTGCGTACAACGAGAACGTGAAGTTCCTGACCGGCCTGCCCTTCGTGCTGGTCCTGGAAATCTGCTTCATTTACATCCCCATCGCCTACCACGCGCTTTACGGCTTCTGGATCTGGTGGCGCGGCGAATCCAATGTCACCGACTACCCCTGGATCGGAAACTGGATGTACACGGCGCAGCGCTACACCGGCATCGTGGCCTTCTTCTACATCGGCTACCACACCTGGACCATGCGCTTTACCGGGGCGCACATCATTACCCATTCCGACCTCGCCTATGCCAAGGTGTGGGCTGAGCTGCAGAACCCATGGCTGGTGGCGTTCTACGCGATCGGACTGGTGGCGGCATCGTGGCATTTCGCTTACGGCATCTGGCTGTTTGCCGCGAAATGGGGCTTCATTGTGGGCGAGCAGGGACGGAAGAAGTTCGGCTATGTCTGCTTGGTGATCGGGCTGGCGCTGACCGGGCTGGCCGCCAGCTCGCTCTACGCATTCGTCACTACACCCGAAGCGCAGGTGCCTCATATGGAGGAGTTCCGGCAGCAGCAGCACTCTTCAGCAGCGTACGTCTTACCAGAATTGAATTCATGAGCGGTTCGGCCCTGCGGGAAATTTCATATGGCATCCAATCCTAAGATCATCGTAGTTGGCGGCGGTCTGGCCGGCCTGGCGGCCGTGATCAAGATCGCCGAAATGGGCGGGCAAGTGGACCTGTTCTCCATCGTGCCCGTGAAGCGGTCGCACTCTGTCTGCGCCCAGGGCGGGATCAACGCCGCCAAGAACCTGAAGGGCGAGGGCGACTCCACCTGGCAGCACTTTGATGACACCGTATTCGGCGGCGACTTCCTTGCCAACCAGCCCCCGGTGAAGGCGATGTGTGATGCCGCGCCCGGCATCATCGACCTGCTCGACCGCATGGGCGTTCCCTTCAACCGCACGCCCGAAGGACTGCTCGATTTCCGCCGCTTCGGCGGCACGCTCTACAACCGCACTGCCTTCGCGGGAGCGACCACTGGCCAGCAACTGCTCTACGCGCTCGATGAGCAGGTGCGCCGTCACGAAGCCGAGGGCAAGGTCAAGAAGTACGAGCACTGGGAATTCCTGTCCGCGGTGCTCGATTCCAAGGGCATTTGCCGCGGCATCTGCGCCATGGATTTGCGTTCCATGCAGGTGGTCACCTTTCCCGCCGACGCGGTCATCATCTGCACCGGAGGCATCGGCGCCATCTTCGGGAAATCCACCAACTCAGTGGTCTGCACCGGTTCGGCGCAGTCGGCTCTCTATCAGCAGGGCGCGTTCTACGCCAACGGCGAATTCATCCAGGTGCACCCGACGGCGATCCCCGGCGAAGACAAGTTGCGTCTGATGTCGGAATCGGCGCGCGGCGAGGGCGGGCGCGTCTGGGTTCCCAAGAAGAAGGGCGACAAGCGCGATGCCAAGAGCATTCCTGAAAACGAGCGCTATTACTTCCTGGAGGAGCGCTATCCCAAGTACGGCAACCTGGTGCCGCGCGACATTGCTACCCGCGAGATCCACAAAGTGGTTTACGAGGATGGCCTGGGCATCGATGGCGGCCCCATGGTTTATCTCGACCTAACCCATATTGACCGCAAGGTGCTGGACCGTAAACTTGAAGGCATACTTGAGATTTACGAGAAATTCGTCGGCGACGACCCGCGCGACATCCCGATGAAAATCTTCCCCGGCATGCACTACACCATGGGCGGCTTATGGGTAGATTTCAAGCAGGCCACCAACATCCCCGGCCTGTTTGCCGCCGGCGAATGCGAGTACCAATATCATGGCGCCAATCGTTTGGGCGCGAACTCGCTGGTTTCCTGCATCTGGGGTGGCTTCATCGGTGGACCGGCGGCGGTGCAATACGCGGGTTCTCAGACAACGGCGGCGAGCAATGGCGCCTTCGATGCCGAGCGCAAGCGCCAGGAAGAAGCCAATGCCCTGCTCCTCAACAACCAGGGCAACGAGAACCCGTTCAGGATTTGGCGCGAACTGGGCGACGTGATGACGCGCAATTGCACCGTCATCCGCTACAACAAGAATTTGCAGGAGACGGACACGAAGTTAGTGGAACTTCTAGAGCGCTTCCGCAAGGTGAACTTGAGCGACAAGACGCAATGGGCGAACAGCACCTTCGCCTTTGCCCGGCAACTTTACAACATGCTGCAGTTGGCGCGCGTGATCACGCAGGGGGCGGCCATGCGCAACGAATCGCGCGGCGCGCACTACAAGCCGGATTTCCCCGAGCGCGACGACAAGAACTTCTTGAAGACGACGAAGGCTTACTTCGCGCCCGACGCCGACGAGCCCCGGTTTGAATTCGAGGCGGTGGATACGTCGCTCATCCCGCCGCGGCCGAGAAAATACGATGTCGCAAAATGAAAAAGTTTTGCCACAGAGGACGCGGAGGAACATGCAGGAAATGAATGCTGGCGTAGCTTCCGCATAGTTTGCCAGAGAACGCATGAACGGAAAACGCATCCCGGCGCTGCTGATCGTTGACATCGTTATCGGTGTTCTGATGATCGTTTGCGGCCTGGTATTTCATTTGATCCTGCCGGGCATTCCGTTCGCACTTTTGCTTATAGGCGGAATTTTACTGTTGATTACAGGCGTTCTTTATCGGTGAAAAATTAAACTACGAAGGGCACGAGGGGACACGAAGGAAATGAATGCTGGCACAGCTACTGCGACTACTCCAGAAACTGTGAGCCGAGCAGCTGTCCTTTGTGGTTAAGTTATTTCGACTGTTTTGACAAGGCACTCATAACATGGCCAACAAATCGATCATTCTGAAAATCAAGCGCCAGAGCAACCCGCAGCACAAAGCGGTATGGGAAGAATTTGAGATTCCCTACCGCCCGAACATGAACGTGATCTCGGTGCTGATGGAGATTGCCGTAAACCCGGTGACCCGCGACGGCAAGCCGACCACGCCCATCATTTACGATTCCAACTGCCTGGAAGAAGTTTGCGGTTCCTGCGCCATGCTCATCAACGGCCGCACCCGCATGGCCTGTTCCGCGCTGGTGGACCATCTCGAGCAGCCGATTGTCCTGGAACCGTTCAGCAAGTTCCCGACAATCCGCGACCTGCAGGTGGACCGCTCCGTCCTGTTCGAGAATCTGAAGAAGGTGAAGGCTTGGGTCCCGGTGGACGGCACTTATGACCTCGGCTCCGGACCGCGGCTGATGCCGGAAGACCAGGAGCAGGCTTACCCGTTGTCGCGCTGCATCTCCTGCTGCTGCTGCATGGAAGCCTGCCCGCAGTTCAACGAGTCCACGGGATTCGTGGGCGCCGCCACGATTTCCCAGGTGCGCCTGTTCAACACCCATCCCACCGGCAAGGCGCTCAGGAGCGAACGGTTGCACGCGCTGATGGGCGACGGCGGAATTCACGAGTGCGGATACGCCCAGAACTGCGTCGAGGTCTGTCCCAAGGACATCCCCCTCACCCGCTCCATCGCGGAGGTGGGAGGCGCGGTCATGAAACAGGCAATTGCCGATTTGTTTAGCCGGTGACGAAAGTAACTCCCCCCGGACCCACGGGATTAAGCCCGGACCCTTGCTTTTCTTGGTGCGGTAGGAGATAAACCTGAGTCAGAGGCGTGAGACTTGGGTTTACACTTCCAAAAGAGTCATCATCCAACTACTCTGTCGAGTTCAGGGGGCCGTTTGCGCGCCACTTTTCGGGCCGGTATCACCGTAATCCTGCTGGTGATGCTATCCACCGCATCATTCGCCGCGACCATCAAGACGCGCTATCGCCACAGCTCCTACCATCACCTCCGGCACATACGCTGGGTTCCGGTCATGCTGAAGGGCTCGCATGAGTCCCTGGTCAAGCAGAACGCGGAAATCGATCGCCTGCAACTGGTGCGGATTCAGAACGACCACGACCTCGAAGAATTAATCGCGCGCGACCAGCTGGTCGGCCTGCCGCAGAGCAATTTCGTTCGCGTGGATCCACGCCTGGAAGAATCGCGCCGCTACTGCCGTCCGTGGACGCGCCTGTTCCTGGAAGACTTTGGCCAGGCGTACTACAAAGAATTTCACCAGCCCATCCAGGTGAACTCGGCGGTCCGCACCGTCGAACAGCAGGAACGGCTTGCCCGCTACAACCACAACGCAGCGCCCGCCGAAGGCGAGACCGCATCGTCGCATCTTGCCGGCCTTACCGTCGACATCGCGAAACGCGGCATGACGCGCCGCCAGCGCGCGTTCGCGGAAAAGTATCTCGTCAACCTGCGCAACCTCGGACTGGTGGAAGCCGTGGAAGAGCGCCGCCAGGCCTGCTTTCACGTAATGGTCTCCGACCGTTATACTTCGTGGCGTGATAGCGAAAAACTTGCGGTGGCTGCGGGCGCGACGCGCAACTCCAACTGATCCCGATCATCATCCTTATTTTCCGGCGACGGCGGCCTTGCTCGCCCTGTCGTGGTGTCTTGCTGCCGGCGGACAAACCATGCCTGATTCAGGTCCCACGGTTTCGGCAAAGGCGCGCCAGATCCATGAGGCAGCGATTGTGATCGACACGCACGCCGACACCCCGCAAAACTTTCTTGACCAGGGCTTCGACATCGCGGCCGTGACCCGCACCGGCAGCATCGATCTGGAGAAGATCTCGCAAGGCAATCTGGGCGCCGAGTTCTTTTCCATTTGGGTCGAACCCGGGTATTTCGGCGGACATTACGCCCGGCGCGCGATGGACCTGATCGATTCCGTCTACGAGCAAGCGCGCCGTCATCCCGACCGGATGGTGATGGCCTATAGCGCGGATGACATCATGCGGGCGCGCACTGGCAAGAACAAGAAATTTGCCGCGCTGCTCGGGCTCGAAGGCGGCCACGCCATCGAGAACGACATCCATCTGCTCCGTGCTTTCTACCGCCTCGGCGTGCGCTACATGACGCTGACCTGGTCCAACACCAATGAATGGGCGGATTCATCGGGCGACATCAACAATCCGAAAATCAGCCACCATGACGGCCTGACGCCGTTCGGCAAGCAGGTGGTCGAAGAGATGAATCGCCTGGGAATGATGGTGGATATTTCGCACGTCGCCGACAAGACGTTCTGGGACACGATCGCCGTGAGCAAGGCGCCGATCATCGCCTCACATTCCTCGGCGCGGGCGCTGACGCAGGCGCCGCGTAACATGACCGACGACATGCTGAAAGCAATGACGAAAAATGGCGGCGTGGTGATGGTCAATTTCTTCGACGCGTTTCTCGATGAAGACTTTCGCCGCGCCTTCGACGCGCAGGCGCCGGAGCGAGACGCCGCCGTCAAAGCCCATGAAGAGAAGATGCGCGCCGCAGGCAAGCCTCTCAATTATGCCGACGTCGAAGAGGACGTGGAAAAAGAGTGGGCTGCCAAGCTGCCGCGTCCACCGTTCAAGGTGCTGATCGACCACATCGACCACATCGCCAAGGTTGCCGGCGTGGAGCACGTCGGATTGGGTTCTGATTTTGACGGCAATCCCGCCATGCCGCAGGGCATGGATTCCGCCGCCGACCTGCCCAAGATCACGCAGGCGCTGCTCGATCGCGGCTACACCGCCACGCAGATCCGGGGAATTCTGGGCGGCAACCTGCTGCGCGTATTCCGTCAGGTGGAACAGGTCAGCCGCGAACTCAACGCAAAAACTGGCAGCCACGAGTAAAATGTTCGGTTCCAAAACCGACCACCGATAACTGACAACCGATAACACTTGATCAAGGTGATTATGCGAAAACTGATTGCGCTTTTTTGCCTCTGCGTCCCTTCCCTGCTGCTGGCGGCCGATGCCAACGGCAATCCCACCGCCGTCATCGAGACCACGATGGGCACTTTCAACTGCTCGCTGTTTAAGGACAAGGCGCCCGTCACGGTGGAGAATTTTATCGGCCTTGCCCAAGGCACGAAGGACTGGACCAACCCGGCTTCCGGCGCCAAGAAGCACAACACGCCACTCTATGACGGCACCATCTTTCACCGCGTGATTCCCAACTTCATGATCCAGGGCGGCGACCCGGCCGGTAACGGCACCGGTGATCCCGGCTATAAATTCAAGGATGAATTTGATCCCACGCTGAAGTTCGATCGTCCCGGCCGCCTCGCCATGGCCAACTCCGGCCCCAACACCAATGGCTCGCAGTTTTTCATCACCGAGGTTCCCACCCCGCACTTGAACGGGCGGCACACCATTTTCGGTCAGTGCGAACCGGTTTCGCTGGTGAGCAAGATCGCTCACGTCCCACGTGATGCAACCGACAAGCCCACCACGCCGGTACGAATTACGCATATCAAGATCGTTCCCGGAGGCGCTGCATCGAAAAAGTGAAATGAAACCGACAGGATTTCTTCAGAGCTCTTGAGTCGATCAGGCCGTCAGTCCATCCGTCGTGAGGCAATTTCCAGCCTCGGCGATATACCGAATGACTGAAAGACTGGCGGACTGAAAGACCCGTCAACCCACATACGGATCGAGATTCGATGCCAGAAAGGACGCGCCATGGCACGCCAACCGGGAACATACGCGAATTTGGAGACATCGGAAGGAACCATTGTCTGCAGGCTCTTTGAAAAAGATGCCCCCAAAACAGTGCAGAA
Organism: Terriglobales bacterium; assembly: GCA_035691485.1. Classification (NCBI taxonomy): domain Bacteria; kingdom Pseudomonadati; phylum Acidobacteriota; class Terriglobia; order Terriglobales; species Terriglobales bacterium. The sequence goes on along the minus strand of DASSIZ010000134.1, from coordinate 19,882 downwards.
CTTTGTTGACCTGGCGGAAGGAAAGCGCGAGTGGACGCATCCGGTCACGCACCAGAAGTCCACCAACCGGCTGTACGACGGAACCATCTTCCATCGCGTGATTCCGGGCTTCATGATCCAGGGCGGAGACCCGGCCGGCACCGGTTTCGGCGGCCCCGGATACCGCTTCGAGGACGAGACCAAGGGCTCGCCTCACAAGTTCGACAAACCCGGCAAGCTGGCGATGGCCAATGCCGGCCCTAACACCAACGGCAGCCAATTTTTCATCACGGTTGCGGCGACTCCCTGGCTCACCGGGAACCATACCATCTTCGGCGAGGTGGTCGAAGGAGAAGACGTGGTGAACAAAATTGTGAGTGTAGGCCGCAACGCGCAAGACAAGCCGCTGAAGGATGTCACCGTAAAGTCGGTGAAGATCGAGCGCGCGTAAGCCGTTCGGGGGGGCGATGCCGGAGGCGTGGGACACAGGGCGGCGGTCACCGGCGTCTCTGGGGGCTCTAGTACTTCGTTTGGGCGCCGTCCGCAGGCCACGCCGGCGAGCTCCTGGGCGAGATAGAGTCTCGGGTCGGAGAGATCATGACGTCGAAACGTGTCGAGAGCAGCACGGCTGCTTCTGAGAACATCACGAAAAGAATCCAGGAGCTGGGGGACTGGAGGGGCGAGACGCTCGCCCGGGTTCGCCGGCTCATCCACGACGCGGACCGCGAGATCCAGGAGGAATGGAAATGGGCAAAGGCAAAGTCCCCGGGGATCCCGGTCTGGTCCCACGACGGGATCGTCTGCACGGGGGAAACCTATAAACAGGTCGTGAAGCTCACCTTCGCCCGGGGCGCTTCCCTCCGGGACCCACAGAGGCTGTTTAACTCCAGCCTTGAGGGGAACACGCGCCGAGCCATCGACATTCGCGAAGGCGAAAAGCTCAACCAGGCCGCCTTCAAGGAATTGATCCGGTCCGCGGTCGCCGCCAACTCCACGGCTCGGGTCCGACGCGCATCCCCGAAGAAGTAGCCGCGCAGGCCAGAATAGTTATTGCCCGGAGCAAGAAGACAGGCTAGAATTTTTTCAGTGCAACGCCCGTGCTCTCCGGCGCGGGCGTTTTGCATTTTGCAGCGAAATTCCGCCCGTACGCGCGCAACGCGTGCGGGCGTTTTCCTTTTGGAGGGAAACATGACGACACAAGTCCTGGTAGCTCTGGCGGCCGCTGTCCTGGGTGCTGCCGTTGCTCCTGAGGGTTCGCCGGAGCAGTTCACCGCCGCGGCCATTACCCGAACTGGTCACCTGGAATTTGAAGGAGCGATGGCCACCATCTTCGACCTGTTTACGCCGCAGGGCGAGCGGCACTGGGCGAAAGGGTGGGATCCCGAGGTGCTGTACCCGCGCGACCGCGACATCTCGGAAGGCATGGTGTTCCGCACGCGTGACCACGGCGACATGGTGCTGACATGGACCGTGGTGCGTTACGACCCGACCCATCACCTAGTCGCGTACAACGTGGTGGCGCCTGATTTCGTAGTGCGGAACATCGAAGTGCGGTGTCGTCCGGCGGGTGCTGGACGGGTTGAGGTGGAGGTAACCGATTCCTACGTCGGCCTGTCCCGGCACGGCAACCTCTTCGTCGAACAACTCACGGAAGCAAATTACGCCGCCAAGATGGGACACTGGAAGGAAGCGATCGGCGCTTACCTGGTAGGAGTTGCGAAATCGGCCCACTGAAGTAAGACAGGCCCCGGCGATGGCGCGGGGCCTGCCAAGTTTCGCCGCGATTGCGGCTACACTCCGATCACGGCGACCAGATCCTTCACCGCGCCGGCGCTCTTTTCCAGCGCCGCTTTCTCTTCGGCAGTGAGCCGGATCTGGATGACGTCTTCAATTCCGCGCGCTCCCAGCTTGCAGGGCACGCCGACGAATAAGCCGTTGATCCCGTATTCGCCTTCCAGATACGCGGCGCAGGGCAGGATCTTCTTCTTGTCTTTCAAGATCGCTTCCACCATTTCCGCGACCGCAGCCGAGGGCGCGTAATAGGCGCTGCCGGTCTTGAGGTACTTGACGATCTCGGCGCCGCCGTCGCGCGTGCGCTGCACCAGGCGATCGATGGTGGCCTGGTCCATCAGCTCGGGCAACGGGATGCCGGCGACCGTGGAATAACGAGCCAGTGGAACCATGGTGTCACCATGCCCGCCCAGTACGAACGCGGTGACGTTCTCCACCGACACCTTCAACTCCTGCGCGATGAAGGCGCGGAAGCGCGCCGAATCGAGCACGCCGGCCATGCCGATCACGCGGTTGCGCGAAAAGCCGCTCAGCTTGTAAGCCGCCTGCGCCATCGCGTCCAGCGGATTGGAAACGATGATCAGGATGCAGTCGCGCGAATACTGCACCACCTTGCTGACCACGTCCTTCATGATCTTGTGATTGATGTTCAGTAGGTCGTCGCGGCTCATGCCGGGCTTGCGCGGCACCCCGGCGGTGATGACCACGATGTCGGAATTCGCCGTGTCGGCGTAATTTTCGGTTCCGACCACGTACGAATCCTTCTTGATGATGGGCATGGCCTCCAGCAAATCCAGGCCTTTGCCTTCGGGTACGCCCTCAATGATGTCGATCAGGGTCACGTCGGCAAGCTCGGCCGCCGCGATCCAGTGCGCGGCCGTCGCGCCTACATTGCCCGAGCCCACGACCGTTACTTTCTTGCGCATGGTATGAATCCCTTCTGGCGGGCACGCTCGGTGCGGCCTGCCCGTGGATGAAAACGGATTAGTCTACGCCCAAAATTGCGGTTTGCGTACGCATCGCCGGCGAAAAAGCGGGGCGGGTCGGGACCCGCCCCATTTCAAAAACTGTGACCTTCCCGCGGCTGCGATCAGTCGGCCGCCGCCGAAGACGAGGCGTTCATGTTCTCGATAATGTAGCTGCCGAACTCGCTGCATTTCACCTTGGTGGCGCCATCCATCAAGCGGTGGAAGTCATAGGTGACCTTCTTCTGCTCGATGGTCTTGCGCACGCCGTCTTCGATCAGTTTCGCCGCTTCTTTCCATCCCAGGAATTCGAACATCATGGCGCCCGACAGGATGACCGAGGTCGGGTTAATGACGTCCAGGTCGGCATACTTGGGCGCCGTACCGTGGGTGGCTTCGAAGATGGCATAGCCATCGCCGATGTTGGCGCCGGCTGCGATGCCCAGGCCGCCGATCTGAGCCGCGCAGGCGTCGCTGATGTAGTCGCCGTTCAGATTGGGTGTCGCCAGGATGTCGTACTCGTCGGCGCGGGTTACGACCTGCTGGAAGATGGAGTCTGCGATGCGGTCATTGACCATCAGCTTCTTCTTCCACTGGCCGTTGCCGTGCGACTTGTAGATCTTGTCCAACACGTCTTTCACTTCTTTGTACACGGTCTGTTGGAACTCCTTGGCAGCGTACTCCAGGCCCGGCTCGACCAGGGCAGCGTTCTGCTCGATGGTGATGTTCGGGTTCTTGTCCTTATTGTCGAGGATCCAGCTCTCGCGCTCGGTGACCACCTGGTCGCGGAATTCGCTGGTGGCCAGTTCGTAGCCCCAGGCGCGGAAAGCGCCTTCGGTGAATTTCTGGATGTTGCCCTTGTGGACGAGCGTGACCTTCTTGCGGCCGCTCCGCAGTGCGTCTTTGATGGCATTGCGGACCAGTCGCTTGGTGCCGGTGATGGAGATGGGCTTGATACCGACGCCGCTGTCCTCGCGGATCTTCTTGCCCGTGCCGGCCAGCATCTCGTTGTTCAGGAAGCTGATCAGCTTCTTGACCTTGTCGCTTCCCTCTTCCCACTCGATGCCGGCGTAGACGTCTTCCGTGTTCTCGCGATGGATGACCACGTTCATACGCTCGGGGTGCTTCACCGGGGAGGGCGCGCCATAGTGCTTCACGGGGCGCACGCAGTCATACAGATCCAGGATCTGGCGGAGCGCGACGTTCAGCGAGCGGATGCCGCCGCCGACGGGCGTGGTCAGCGGGCCCTTGATGCTGACGCGCATGTCCTTCAGCGCCTCGATGGTGCCTTCGGGAAGCCAGTTCTTGAACGTGGACATCGCCTTTTCGCCGGCGAACACTTCGTACCACACGATGCGGCGCTTGCCGCCGTAGGCCTTTTTTACCGCCGCGTCGAACACGCGCACTGAGGCTTTCCAGATGTCGCGGCCGGTTCCATCACCTTCAATGAACGGAATGATGGGATTATCAGGAATATTGAACTTGCCGTTGCTGTAAGTAATTCGGGCGCCGTCCTTCGGCACAGGAAGGCCGTTATAAGAATCCGCCATCAACCACCTCCTCGGGGTTATCAGAGACTCGCCAATTATAGGCCCACGGGTTGTACAAGGGGGCATGACGCAGATCACTAAAGAATGTGACGAGTGACCATGCCGTCCAGCTCCCTCAGGATACCGTCGTCCGGAGTGGCGGGTGCGGATTTCGAAAGCAGCAGCTGAAAATCAGCAGCAGCGCCGGTTCCCCGCATGGGTGGCAGGATCCTGACCCGGCTGCGTTGGACCGGAATTCCCGCCGCAAGACCGGCATGGACAAGAAGCTGGTGTTGGCGGTCACACCATCACGTGCTCATAGAGGGCGCGCACCGCCGTCGAGGTTCGTTCTAACTGGGCCGCTACATCTCCGTCCAGGGCGCCGCCGAGCATACGCGCAGCCAGTTCTTCGATCGCGCTGCGTGCCTGTTCGCCGACCGGCAAGGCCCGGCGCCGCCGGCCAGTGACGAGGCGAATGGCGTGGTCCAGGACGCGATAAAACTCCGCCGCCCGGTCCAGCAACTCGAATTCGCTGTCGCCGAGCAGCCGCGCATAACGCAGGGCGCGCAGCCGCTGGCGCGTGTTCCCGCGCAGTGCGACGCGGTGTTTCACCGCCAGCGCCGAGACCAGGAAGTCCACGTCGTACATGCCGCCGGCACCGGTCTTCAAGCTGAATTCGCCCGGGTCGGATTTGTCGAGCTTGGAACGCATCTCCCGGACTGCTTCGATAAACCCTTCATCGGCGGAGAATCGCGCCAGCAGCGCCGAGACATTCGCGGTGGCGCTGGTGAACAGGCCGACGTTTCCGGCGACATGCCGCAGCTTGGTGAAGCTCAGCGCCTCCCAGGCCTGCGCCTCGCGGCGGAAATACTCCCCCAGGTAGGCAACGCTCATCACCAGTTCGCCTTCCGCGCCGCGCGGACGCAGCCGCGCATCCACGGGGAACACGGTACCCTCGCGCGTATATGCGGACAAGGTGTGCATCAGCTGTTCGGCGGCGTGCGTGGCGGCGGCGGCATCCAGCGATTCATCGCGCACAAACAGCAAGTCCGCGTCGGAAAGCAGGTCGAACTCGCTGGTGCCCAGCCGCCCTAGCGCCAGCACCGCGAATCCGGGCGGTTGTCCTGCGATGGCCAATGCGGCCGCAATCGCCTCGTCGGCAGCGGCGCTATTTTCCGCCAGGGACTCGTACACGTTGCGGTTTTCCACCACGTCGCGCGCGCCGGAGGCAAATACGCGGTGCCGATAGTGGCGGCGCAGCAACGACATCTTCTCGTTATGGCCGACTTCGGCTGAGGCCAGATAAGCGAACACGGGGTCGCCAAACGCGCGCTGTTCTTCCTCCTCCTGCTCAAATAGCTGGCCGGCGCCGTTCGGTGCCGCGCCCCCTCCGCGGCTCGCCAGCCCGGCAATCTCTTCCGGATGCCGAGTCAGAATGTCGGTCAGATAATCGCTCAGGCGCAGAATCTCTACCGCGCCTTGCACCGCTTCTGGCGCACGCGCGACGGTTGCGTACCGCTCCGAGCTGGTGAAAGCGGCTGACAAAAAACGAAGCAGGTTCCTTCTCGCCGGACCCTTCAGGTTTGCGCTGCTCATGACTTCGTGCAGCGCGGGAGCATCGGCCGCCAGGCGCGCCATGATCTGCCGCTCGCTCTGGTCGCGCCCCGGCTCCGCGCTTTCCAAGTGAAACTCCGGCGTGTCGCGCTGTTGCTGCCACTGCTGGTGATGGATGATCCGGTTGTAGATTTCGGCGACCGCCGCCATGCGCCGCCGCACTGACTGCTCCAGGTCGTCGGCCAGTGCCACCTGCCCGCTCGCCATCGAACGCGCCAGGACTTCCAGCTGTTCCCGCGATTTGGGTAGCTTGTGCGTCTGCTGTCCCTGGCGAAGTTGCAACCGGTGCTCCAGCTTTCGCAGAAACTCGTAAGCGGTGGTCAGCTCGTTGAAGTCGCGGCCGGCCAGGTGTTCTTTATCGTGCAGCTTCTGCAGCGAGAACAAGGTGCCGCCGGAGCGCAGCCAGCGCTCGTTGCCGCCGTAAACGCGCTGCAGGCACTGCACCAGGAACTCGATGTCGCGAATGCCGCCGCGATCGAGCTTGACGTCAATGGTGCCGCCTTTCGCGGTGGCCACGCGGCGCCGGGCGCCGATTCGGTCCCGTGCCCTCAGCGCCGTTTCAATCGCCGCGAAGTTCAGCTGCTCGCGGTACACGAAGGGCTGGACGGCGCGAATGAATTTCCGGGCCAGCGATACGTCTCCTGCCGACTGCCGCGCCTTGATCATCGCCTGCAGCTCCCAATCGGCGGCAGAGTTGCCGTAATATTGCAGCGCCTGCGATAGCCCGATCGCCGGCTCGCCTTCCCCGCCCTGTGGCCGCAAGCGGAGGTCGACGCGAAATGCCGAACCGTCTTTCGTGATCCGCGACAGCGTGTCGGTCACGGTTTGCGCCAGGCGGACAAAATACTCGCGAACGGAAATCGAGGTCGTGCCCGCATCCTCGCCGTCGCCAAAGAGAAACAGCAGGTCGATGTCGGAGCTGTAGTTCAGCTCGTTGCCGCCCAGCTTGCCCAGCGACACCACCGTCACCGGAATGTCGGTCAGCCTGCCTTCCGCGTCGAAGTGCTGCGGCGGGCCGTAGCGGCTGCGGAAGGCGGCGTCGGTCTCGCGCAGCGCCTCCTCGATCAGCACGTCGGCGAGGGAAGAAATTTCATTGGTGGTATCCGCCAAGGTGGCCGTGCCCAGCACGTCGCGCAGCATGATGCGCACGTACTCGCGGCGCTTGAAGCGCGCCAGCAGCAGCGCCAGGTCGGTATCGAAGGATCGCGACCGGAAGCGCGCGAAAGCCTCGCGGTACTCCTCGCGGGAGCGCGAGTGGTCCAGGATCTTGTCGCGCTGCAGCATGTGAAACAGGTCGCTGTTCTGGATCAGGGTTTCGCCGAGAAAGTGGCTGTATCCGAATACCGCCAAGGCGTAGTGCGCCAGCACCCGGTCGCGGTCGAAGGCACGAAACAACTCCGCCGGCGCGCTTTCAGTGAGACGTTCGAACAGGTTCAGCGCCGCGTCCGGGTCGGGAACATCGGCGAGCAGCGCCGGAATCGCTCGCGACACCCCGGCCGGCACGCGCTCGGCAATCTTCGCCAGGTTGCGGCGGGCGCCTTCCGGATCGCGAAACGGCGTAGGCGGTAGCTCCGGCACTGCATGGGCAGTTTTGGACACAATTCAGAATGAAAAATTCAAAATGAAGAATAACGGATTCTGCATTCTCAAAAATCTTAATTCCTCAGATCCGTTCCAGCGCTGTCTTCAGGAAATTCCAAAAACTCTCCACCGACGAGATTTGCACGCGCTCGTTGGGACTGTGGGGGTTCTCGATCTGCGGCCCCAGCGAGATCATCTGCATTCCCGGATACTTTTCGCCGATCACGCCGCACTCCAAGCCGGCGTGCATGGCAATGAGCTTCGCCGGCTGGCCGAAAAGTTCCTGGTGCACCGACTGCATCTTCCTGACGATTTCGCTATTCGGGTCCGGCTTCCATCCCGGATAGCCGGCGCCATGGGAAGTATCGAACCCCGCCAGGCGGCAAATGGTGGCGATCATGCGCGCGGCAGCGTCTTTGCTGCTCGCGATCGCGCTGCGTTGGCTGGTGCCGATCTCCAGTACCCCATCGTTCAGGCCCACAGTCGCAAGGTTGGTGGAGGTCTGCACCAGCCCGGCAATGTCCGGGCTCATCGCCAGGACTCCGTGATGAAGGCTGGCCAGCAGGTCCACCGCGCTGCGCGCGTCGTCGGCGGCGAGCACCTCAGGCGCGCCCGAGCTCTTCTCCAGCGCGACCTGTACTCCAGGATCAAAATTCCCCAGGTCAGACTGGAATTCCGCCTGCATCTCGGCCACCAGCGCCTGCAAGTCTTTTTCACGCGCCGCATCCGTTACCACGGTTGCCGAGGCTTCTCGCGGAATCGCGTTGCGCGCGCTTCCGCCCTTCAGGTCGGCAATCTCAACGGAAACGGCTTCCATCGCGCGCTGCAAGACCCGTCCCAGCATGCGAATGGCATTGCCGCGGCCCTGGTGGATGTCCACCCCGGAATGGCCGCCCTTCAGCCCGGAAACCTTGATCCGGTACGGCGCGCCGCCCTTGGCTTTGCGAAGCGTCACCTTGCGCCGCGCGGTAGTGTTGATTCCTCCCGAGCAGCCGATGCACAGCGTTCCCTTCTCTTCGTTATCCAGGTTCAGGAAATACTTTGACTTTAGCAGTCCGGCGGGAAATTCCGAGGCGCCCGTGAGACCCGTTTCCTCGTCGATGGTGAAGGCGAACTCCAGCGGCCCGTGCGCGATGTCGTCGCTCTCCAAGACTGCCAAGGCCGCCGCCACCCCGACACCGTTATCGGATCCCAGCGTGGTCCCGTCGGCCTTCAGCCAATCACCATCTCGCACCACCTTGATGGGATCGCGCTCGAAGTTGTGCGCGGTGCCTTCATTCTTCTCGCACACCATGTCGAGATGTCCCTGCAGCAGCGCCATGGGAGCATTCTCGCGGCCCTTGCGCGCCGGTTTACGGATGACCGTGTTGCCGACCTTGTCGTGTACCGACTCCAGGCCCAATCGCTTGGCCTGTGCCAGCACGTAGTCGCGCGCCGCCGCTTCCTTGGTGGACGCCCGCGGGATCGCCGCCAGCGCTTCAAAGTGCTTCCACAGCCGCTTCGGTTCAAGGTCTTGAAGAGCAGATGACATGATTTTCTCCGTAGTGATTGTATACGGAGCCGCCTGCAGCCTTCTTTCCGCGATCCGTCACTTTCGATCCACCACTTCAGCCCGCTGCCAACCTGAGACTCTGGATTCCGCATCTCTTCTCGGAAGTCCCGCACTATCTTGCCCGGGGTGGGTGGATTTGCAGGGACAGCCCGTCGCATCGCCGCCTGGCATAACACGCCGGGCCCAACTATGATCAAGCTGTTCCCCGTTTTCGTGTTGGCCGCGTGCTCATTGTGCGCCCAGGCGGAGGGCTTGCGTGGCACCGTGCGCGACGCCTCCGGCGCGGTCATTCCCGGGGCACGCATCGTGGTGGACGATGCCGGGCAGCGCACCGAACGCGTCTCGGACGGAGGTGGCCGCTTCAGTTTTCCCGACGTTGCTCCCGGTGCCGAACTCCTGGTGCAGGCCGCCGGCTTTTCCCCGGTGCGGCAGCGTGTCATCGATCGCAGCGCACGCATCGACGTAGTGTTGCCGGTGCTTCCATTAACCCAGGAAATCGTGGTGACGCCGCAGCGCTCGGCCACGCCGGTCGCCCAGACCGATGCCGCCGTAGTCCGTTTTTCCGGGAAAGCAATTGCCGATTCCGGCGGCGCTACGCTCGACGAGAAACTTCGCCAGGCGCCGGGATTCTCGCTGCTGCGGCGCACCGGCAGCCGCGCTGCCAATCCCACCACCCAGGGCGCATCACTGCGCGGACTGGCGGCGAGCGGCGCCAGCAGACTCCTGGTCATCGACGATGACGTTCCCCTCAACGATCCCTTCGGAGGCTGGGTTTACTGGGATCGCGTACCGGCCGAGACCATCGACGCGGTTGAACTGATGGCCGGGGGCGCTTCCCACCTCTACGGCAGTTCTGCCCTGGCCGGCGTGGTCAACATCTTCCAGCAGCATCCCCCGGAACAACTTGCCGCCGACATTAACTTCGGCAACCAGAACACGCCGGAGGGCTCCGTCGTCGCGAGCCACCCGTTCGGCCCTTGGACTCTGAACGCATCCGCGGAAGGATTTCGCACCGACGGTTACGTGGCGGTGCTGCGCCCGGATCGTGGCAGCGTCGATACTCCCTTGACCTTGCACTACGCCAGCGTCGCCACCCGCCTGCAACGCCGCCTCGCCGGCGATGGCAATGCCTTCGCTTCCGTGTCTCTGTTCAACGAGGGGCGCGGCAACGGAACACCTTTGCAGGTGAACAGCACGCGCCTGGCGGAAGTGCGCGCCGGGCTGGACCTTCGCGCCGGTCCGGGCCTCCTTGCTTTACGGGCCTACGGCGACGCTCAACGTTACTCGCAGACATTCTCCGCCATCGCGGTCGATCGTTCGCGTGAGACGTTGACCTCCTGGCAGCTGGTTCCGGCGCAGCAGGCCGGCGGCGGCGCGCAGTGGACGGGCCTGCTGGCAAATCGCCACTCGATTTTTGCCGGCAGCGAGCTGCGGGTGGTTCGCGGCGTCAGCAACGAGATCAGCTTCAACGGCGGCAAAGCAACCCCGTCTTCAGCCGGCGGAGGCCAGACACTGTTCGGAAATTATGTGGGTGATTCCATCCGCTTTCGCCGCCTGACCCTCACTCTTGGCGCTCGGCTGGACCGCTGGAGCAACGAACCTTTGCTTGTCCAGGGTTCACGAGACGGCTTGGCCGCCAGCCCCCATGCCGGCGCGGTCGTGTCGCTCGGTCGCGGCTTCAGCTGGACAAGCTCGGCTTACCGCTCGTTTCGCGTGCCGACACTGAATGAGCTGTACCGCAATTTTCGGGTCGGCAATATCCTCACCCTTGCCAACCCGGCGCTCAACCCTGAGCACCTGGATGGCGCCGAAACCGGGATCGGATTTTCGACTGCCACAATTCGCGCCCGCGCCAATTTTTTCTGGAACCAGGTGACGGATCCGGTCGCCAACTCCACCTTGCGGGTCACGCCGCAGCTGATCACGCGCCAACGCCAGAACCTGGGCAGCTTGCGTTCTCGCGGGCTGGAGCTATCGCTCGAGTCGCGCCTTGCCCACCGCTTTACCATCCGCACCGCGTACCAGTTCCTGGACGCGACGGTATTGACCTCCCCCGCCAACCTGGCGCTGGTGGGCCTCGTGATTCCGCAAGTTCCACGGCACGCGATGAGCGCTGCTATCGCTTATAGTGGGCACAAGTGGACCTTCTCGGCACAGGCGCGCGCCTCCAGTCGCCAGTTTGATGACGACCAGAACCTGCTGCCGCTCGATTCCATGTTCAATCTCGACGTATTTGCGTCGCGGCGGCTCGCCCGTGGTGTCTCGCTTTACTGCGCCGCGGAGAACGCTCTCGATCAGCGCTATATCGTCGGCCGCACTCCGACCCCGTCCTGGGGCCCGCCGGTTCTGGTAAAAGTGGGAGCGCGATTGGAACTGCCGCACCGTTAGCGACACCAGTACAAGCGATCATCCACTGGCAGTGCCGGTGAAGGCCGGTGGTTCTAATTGCCGCCGGTCGAAGGCGAATGCAAACGCGCTGACCACGGTGGGATCGAAATCGCTGCCGGCCCCGCGCAGGATGATCTCCTTGGCATCGAATGGCGACATCGCCTTACGATACGGCCGGTCGCTGGTGAGCGAGTCGAACACGTCCGCCACGGAAAGCACCCGGCTTTCGATTGGAAGTTCGCTTCCGCCCGCCTGGCGAGCTTCTCCGGCTGCCAGGAGAATGGGCAACACGCGCGGCAACGAACCGCCAGCGCGGGCGGCTCCGCGGGATTGCAGCGAGGTGCCGCCGGTACTGCGGGCCGCCTTCAGCAGGACGTCGTGGCCGATATCCACGTTTACCAATTCGTGCAACAGCGCCGCCGAGCGGAGGTCTTCAATCCGCTCCGCTTCCATTCGCATGATTTGCGCGATTCTCGTAGCGTAGATGGATACGCGGTAGGAATGGTTCTCGATGTCCTTGTCTTTCGCGATGACCGACTGCAGGATGAGGAGGATTCCGTGGTAGGCATCGCGCAGCTCGCTCATGCTGCGCTCGCGCCGTTCATACAGCGTGCCCATGGCATAGGCGGTCAGGACCAGGATCCCGGCCCAGATGACGAGATCGAACCAGCGATCATCCACCGGCAGCCTTACGGACGTGCGCGTGAACAGCTGCGGATTGAAATAACTCAGCAGCCCCACCAGGAAGGCGCTGGCGAAGGCGCTCAGCACGGCGTGCCTGCGTCCGTACACGTAAGCGGAAAAAAGGGTGGGCAGCGAGTAGAAGCCCAGAACCATCCGTTCGGTGCCGGCGGCGAAATTCAGGAAGGCCGCCAGTACGAACATCGACAGCACCAGCCACAGCTCGCGGTTCACTTCCTGGAGCCGGCGTTCCAGCCACCCCGCCGCGCGTCGTTCGCTGGAACGGGCTGCCGGCATTGCGCTCAGCGAAATTGATGAATCGTTCATAGCTTCCCTCGTTCGTTACCTGGCAGCTGCCGCATCTACTGCGGAACACAATCGACGGCAGCTCGAATCGCTGTAGGAGTGCATTCCTCCAGGCGACGCGCCATCCATTCCTGCAATTCCTTCGCGTATTCAGACGGCACAGCGCCGAACTGCAATCCGGCCCGCCTGCCCTCGTCGCACCAGCAAACCTGCGCTTTCAGGCGCAGCAACCCCGTCTTTCCCGGCAATTGAAAGCGCACGGAAACTTCGTCCCCGGTTTTCGCTCCTTCCGGAAGCATGATGGCAATGCCGCGTTCGCTGATGTCTAAACTTACGGTTTCAACTTCCCGGCCAAACGACTTGGAAAAGAACACCGGGATCGCCACCGGGTAGCGGAAATAGCGGCGCCGCTCGCGAAGAATCAGCCCATAGGTGGTGCGCATGATGCGCATCAAACGTGATTTGGTGAGCGGACGTTCGATGACGAAATGCGCGCCGCTGCGAAACGCGTCCTCGGCGTCGCCATTGCCCTCGGCGATGGCGAACACGATGACGGTGCGGTTCGAGGAGGAATTGCGGACAAATCGCAGCACTTCCCGGGCGGCGTCGCGGTTGTGCCAATCTACAAACAACGCGTCCACCTTCTCCCGGCCCATGCGGCGGATGGCGGCCTGCGGCTCAACGCAGGTTTCCATCTCGATGCTCATCGTTTGCAGCACCTCGCCGACCTGGTCGATCGTCCTCGTATCCAGGCATACCACCAATGCTTGTACCGCCGCATTGGAGCGAGGCCCAATCTGCTGGCTCACGGTTTCTCCATCTGCGCGCGGAATGCCCATGCGCGTACTGCCCACGGTTCCGGGCGAAGACACCATCACGCTACCACTCGGCGGGTGCGGCGTTGATGATGAGAAGGAGAAACTTATGACGTGCATTCCCGTTTGAAACGAAGGCCCAAAAAAGTCGTGCCGGGGGAGTAGGCGGAAAGCAGCGGAAGCAGCGCCGGGGGAGCGCAACCAAGCCTTGCGGGCGGTGGCAAGTCCCGCCGACCCGCCAAACTGCTCGCAATCGACATAACATCGCGGAGTGCCGCTCCAATGAGCTCTCCAGCAGGTTGTGTCGGTACAATGTCTAACATGTGGAGTGCGGTCGGAGCAGGTACATAGCACCGTCAAGCCTGTGATTGAGGCGACCTCGTGAGACACGGCGTTTTTGTCAAGCTACTCGCGGCATTTTTGCTCGTGATCGTCATTGCCATGGTCACGGTGGACATTGTCATTCAGCGGACCTGGGAAGATTCGTTGCGTCGCGAGATTGAACGTGGGCTGGTCGGAAAGGCGCAGCTTTTCGCCCACACTGTCGAAACGAATAAGACCCTTCCTTTGCAGCAGTTGGTCAATGACGCAGCCGCTGCCGCGGAGGCGCGGGCTACGGTGATCGACTCGTCCGGCAGGGTTCTTGCCGATTCGTCTGCCGATTCAGCCACCATGGAAAACCACGCTACCCGCCCGGAATTCATCAGCGCATTAGCTGGGCGGACCGGCAGTTCCACCCGCTTGAGTCGAACGGTCGGAATTCCATTTTTGTATGTCGCTGTTCCCACTCGCGGCGGCGCCGTGCGATTCGCCTACTCGCTTTCGAGCATCCAGCACGACCTCTCCAGCGTGCGCCGCTCGCTGCTTCTTGCCTCTACCGTCGCCCTGGTCTTTGCCAGCTTGCTGGCTGCGCTTTTGGCCCGGCGAGTATCGCAACGACTATCTCGTCTGGCGGCATTCGCGCAGAAAATTACCTCCGGCGACTTGAACGCGCGCATCGCTGATTTATCTACGGATGAACTGGCGGCGGTAACTGCCGCCCTGGATCAGACCGCCCGAAAGCTGCAGCTCACCTTCGATTCCTTGCAAAACAGCCGGGATGAAATGGAGACGCTGCTCAACAGCATCCAGGAAGCCGTCATCGCTGTCAGCAGTGACGGAAAGGTGTTGTGGGCAAATGATCTGATGAGGACGTTGGCGCCCGCGGCGGCCAAGACCGGTTCGCCGGTTATCGAAAGCGTCCGCGATCCCAGCTTCCTTGCCGCGCTGAATGGAGCGCTTCATCGCAACGAGGTCTGCAGAACGCGGATATCATCCCTTGCTCTCGGCCGGGTGTTTGAGCTTACCGCGGCTCCGATGGCAACTGCGGGGGCGGTGATGGTGCTGCGTGACGTCACGGAATCCGAGCGCGTCGAAAAAACCCGGCGCGACTTCATCGCAAATGTCTCTCACGAGCTGCGGACGCCATTGACCTCGATACAGGGATACGCCGAGACGCTCATCGAGTCTGTACCGGCCAATGCTGACCCCACTCACCGGGATTTTCTGGAGATCATTCTCAAGAACGCGACCCGCATGACTCGTTTGACCTCAGACCTGCTGGTATTGGCAAGGGTTGAATCAGGCGAGGAACGTTACAATTTTGTCCCGGTCAGGGCCGACGAGCTGCTGGCGGAGGCGGTTCACAGTTCACGACACCAGGCAGAGATGGCCGGCATGGAACTCGGGTGCGACAACACTACGTCGGTGCTGGTGCTCGCAGATCGCGATGCCATACACCGGGTGTTCGCAAATCTGATTGCCAATGCGATCAAGTATGGTCTGGGCGGTAAGCGGGTCGTGGTAGGGGCCCGGGAAGCAGCCCAGCAAGTGGAGTTTTTCGTGCGCGATTTCGGCCCGGGAATAAGTTCGCAACATCACTCCAGACTATTCGAGCGCTTCTACCGTGTTGACAAGGCGCGCTCCCGCGACGCCGGTGGCACTGGATTGGGGTTGGCGATTGTCAAGCACATCGTGCAAGCGCACGCGGGCCAGGTCCGAGTGGAAAGCGAACTCGGGCACGGTGCGACATTTTTCTTCTCACTACCGCTCGCGAATTGTCAGCCGGCGCCGTCGGGCGACGTGGAGTCATTGCCCGCAGCGGGCCGCGTCTCGATAGACTAGACGTTGATCGCAGCTGGCTTTCAGCTGTCGTCATTCATCGCTACCTGCAGGGTGTGATCTACAGCCTTGGCGATTGGGCCCGCGCCGTGAGATAGTTACGAGCTTTTTTAACATCGTCTTAATCATTTGCTGCGAGCAGGAGAGCCTTCTGATGGTACGTCTCATTCCTCGGGACACAAAGTTCGTGGAGATGTTTCATGGCATGGCTAAGAACCTGGGTGTGGGAGCGCGGCTGCTCCTCGAGACCCTGCAGCACTACAGCGATCTTGAGGAGCGCGTGCTGAAAATCAAGGCGATCGAACATCGCGGTGACGAAATTACCCATGAAATCATGGTTGCCTTGAACCAGACGTTCATCACGCCTTTCGATCGCGAAGATATCCACAAGCTGGCCACTTCACTCGATGATGTTCTCGACTTTATCCTCGGAGCTGCCGAACGTCTGCTGAACTACAAAATTGCTGTTCCTCCGGTCGCGGCGGCGGTACTGGCTACCATCATCATTCGACAAACGGAAGAGTTGGCGGCAGCTCTGTCAAAGCTGGGCAAGAACCAGGAAATGATGCGGCACTGTGTGGAGATCAATCGCCTGGAAAACGAGGCGGACCAGGTAGAGCGCCGGGCCGTCGCCGCCTTGTTCGAGAACGAAAAAGACTGTATCCAGCTGATCAAGTTCAAGGAACTTATCGAAGTGCTCGAGAAAGCAACGGACAAGGCGGAAGATGCCGCGAACGTGCTCGAGTCAATAGCCGTCAAGAGCGCGTAAATCTCTGCAAAAAAAGGATCTGCAGGTGGACACTGGCCTCGTGCTGGTTGTGGTCACGGTCGTGGTTGCGCTGACCTTCGACTTCCTCAATGGATTTCATGACGCGGCCAACAGCATCGCTACCGTAGTCTCCACGCGCGTGCTGTCGCCACGACTTGCGGTAGCATGGGCGGCCTTCTTTAACTTCGTCGCCGCCTTCCTGCTCGGCACCGCTGTAGCCAAAACGATTGGCAGGGGCATGGTCGATCTCAGCATCGTCACCCAATTCGTTGTGTTAGGAGGCCTGTGGGGCGCAATTGTCTGGGACATCGTGACGTGGTTGTTGGGCCTGCCCACGTCGTCTTCCCATGCCCTGATCGGCGGCTACGCTGGCGCGGCCATCGCGCGGGCGGCGTTGGTGCGTGGCCCGTCGCATGCGTTGAGCGCCATTGTTCCCGGTGGTTGGACCAAGACCCTGATTTTCATCGTAGTCGCGCCGGTCATGGGCCTGGTCCTGGGGTTTGGGCTGATGGTGGCCGTGTACTGGATTTTCCAGCATACGTCTCCGCAGCAGGTGGACAGAATCTTCCGCAAGGCGCAATTATTGTCGGCCGCCGCTTATAGTCTGGGGCACGGCGGCAACGATGCGCAGAAAACGATGGGCATCATCGCCGGCGCTTTGTTCACCGCCGGCTACATGAGCAAGCAACAGATGGCAGGAGATTGGGGACCCTACAAATGGTTCATCATCCTGGGAGCGCACGCCGCGATTGCGGCCGGCACCTACCTGGGCGGATGGCGAATCGTGCATACCATGGGTTCCAAGATCACCAAATTGCGCCCGGTTGGCGGATTCTGCGCTGAAACTGCGGGCGCCATCACGCTATTCGGCACCGCACTCGCCGGCATTCCCGTCAGTACTACGCACACCATCACCGGCGCCATCGTGGGAGTCGGCGCAACCCACCGGCTGTCGGCGGTGCGTTGGGGGGTCGCAGCTCGTATTGTGTGGGCATGGATCCTCACCATTCCAGCCTCCGCGGCAGTCGCCGCGCTGACCTTCCTGCTTATTCATGCCATATACCCGAAGGCGTGAGCGCGGGCGAAGTGGCGCCGTGCGACGATGCACCAGCCGGTCGCGCACGCGGTGCAGCGCCTGCAGATCGAGCTGGTCGTCGGTCTTGATGGGCACAAAGCGCATGTTCTGCCGCGCCACCGCTTCCGCGATCGCTTCGGCATCCAGGAAGTCGTTCTTGTTCGACTTGAGAAACGGTTTTATGAACTGCGCCGGAATCAGCCGCACATCGTGGCCTTGGTCACGCAGCGCCGCACCGATGAAGTGCGCGCCCGAGCAGGCTTCGATGCCAATCAGCGAACTTGGCAGGTTCGCCGTGTAGGCCAGCAGTTGCTAACGGGAGAACTTTTTCATGGTTACAATCTTGCTGTGCTCGTCCAGGGCGACGAAGTGAAACGTGGTCTTGCCGAAGTCGATTCCAACCGACGTGATCTGCATGAGATGATCCTCCGCTTCTGAGTTGCTGCATCATGCCAACGAGGCATGACCAGCGGCGGACCATCTCATTAGTCGATTTATCGCTCGTTGACTACAATTCACGCCTGGCGATTTCTCACACATATCTGTGACATATAGCACAGACACATGTGCGCGAGTGCGATAAGAGATCGTTTCAACTCGCCTCTCCGAAGAGCAGTTTTCCGCCGAAGGAAGTGCATCACCCCCTGAGGCAGAGCGACCCGGTTCCCGGGACGAACAACCGAATCGAGAAACGAATGTGCGCCTCTTAGGGGGCCACCATGAAGTCTTCACGTGCACTGCTTGTGCTTCTTCTGCTCTGCTCACCTCCTGCCAGCTCACAGCAATTACCCTCCACGCCGGAGTCGGGCGGCATTCCTGTATCGCCCTCTGCCGCCGAACAGCCCTTGGTTCAGGATGGTTCCGCTAAGCCCATACCTGGCGTGGCACGATTGGCAGGAACCCCTGGACAGCAGAGCGTTACGAGGAATCAAATGCTCGTGTCTGCTAAGGCACGGAGCGCAGTCGAAAAAGCTGCCCGTGCAATTGCACACAACGACAAACCTGAAGCACAAAGGCAACTGTCTCGCGCTTTGGGCGGCTACCCCAAGTACGCAGTGGCGTTGACGCTTCGTGGGATTTTAGAACTGAACGAAGGGCGAATCGGAGCGGCAACAGCAGATCTCGAAGAAGCCACCCATGCGGATCCTGCCTATGGGCTTTCTTGCCTGGTGCTCGCCTCTGTATACAACGATGCGGGTCGAAGCGACGACGCTTTAGTCTTCCTACCAAGAGCAATACGGTTGCTGCCCTCCTCCTGGCAAAGTCACTTCGAGATGGCTCGTGCGCTGAACCGAAAGAAGGATTACCCAGCGGCATTGCGCGAGGTCACAGAGGCCCTTCGATTGACTCCAGGCAGCGTGCCGCCGCAGATTCGCGCCTTCGTCCACTATTTGCGCGCCCGTATTCTGTTACAGCTAACGGATTCCTCTGGCGCGAAGCAGGAGTTCGAGCAGACGCTGAAGGAAGATCCGAATGGCGAGCCTGGGGTTCGCTCGCGGAGTCTCTTGAAATCTTTCAATCACTAGATCGCTGAACTCCCCGGAGGTGGGACATGGCAACCCGTTATCTGCAACAGGTTTACTCCGCCCTCCTTTCAAACCCGCTAGACCTAGCAGTGCTCAAGAAGAGCCTTGAGGAGTTACTGGAATATCTTGCGGGAGTGGGCCGCAGCTATGCGAATTGTTGGGCCGTTGACCTGTTTTCTGCCAACTCCGAAGAATGGGAACGGGACTTGACGGATCAAGCCCTCCCCGATGATTTCCATGATGTTCTGGCTATGATGGGCGAGGCGCTCCACGACACGGTTGCAGCACCCGATGTCGCTGCCAACTTCGACTGCCTTGCTGAACAGCTTCTCGAACGTGTACGGCGGCTTGGTCCCGCGTAACCCCAACTTCGTCGTCGCCGGTGCTCGACTAACCCGAAATCGTTCGAACGAGGCAACTTGGCAAAGGCTTATCAAGAAGCGTCGGCGGCGGCGCCCCTGCGGGGGCCTTCTGGGTGGGGAGATCGCAGATCCGGATACTGGGTGCCCTGTGGTAGCACTTCCCGCAACTCGGCTGCGACCTGTTCGAGCCCGCTCGATGTCCTCCGCCCTGACGCCATCGCCGTGTGGCGTCGCAATCATGAGATTCTGGGGGGGGGCCGCTTCTACTTTGCGCCGCAGATCGCCTCCTTTAGCTGCGGGCCCTGCTTTTCCAAATCAGGACGCCGACTCAGCGGAACCATCGCACTGCCCTGCAAGTCCCCCGGAACCAACTCGACAACCACGATCTTGACGGGCACAGCGCCGCGGTTCTGGGCACGGACGTCACGATCTCCAGATTCATCGAAATAATCGCCAGCTCGCAGCTGTTGCTCTCTGCCGGTATCGGCATCCACGAGTGTCAGGTCGCCCTCAACCAAGTACCGGATGCCGGGGCCAACGTGCAAGTGATCTCCGATTGACCCTTGGGGCGCGATCTCGATCTCCGTGGCTCGCATCTTGAGCTTGCCGTTGATCGGTGTGAAAAAGCCAGCGAGCGTTGCCTCGTGCTTCTTCTGCGCCTTCACGCCTTTCATCTCGACGGGGGGGCCTTGCGACATTTGCTGTGCCACCATCAGCGAAGCAGAAAGCAATGCACTGGCGACTAGCGCCAGCCCAACAACCCTTACGCTTTTCATGGGAGTGACTCCT
>DASSIZ010000133.1 GCA_035691485.1 Terriglobales bacterium | reverse complement strand
CCGTCATTGATGTGGGAATCGCGGAAGTTGGTATTGGCATAGAAAAATGTGCCGCGAACGCTGTCGGGAACGGGAACATCGGTGTAGGTGTACTCGGCGCGGAAATCCATATTCTTCAAGCCCGGGATACGCGGCATGTAGATGCCTGGATTCCAAGCGGCGCGGTTTGGCGCGGCCAGTGGCGAGGGATCATCATCGACGAGCGAGTCAGTGTACAGCACCAGCCAGTTACGAAGCTTGGGAACGCGATAGCTGAAATCGAAGGAGCCGCGGCGGTCCCCGGGGTCTTGGGTCAGGCCGGGATGATCGCCGGCGCTGGCGATACTCTTCCAGAAGCGGTGCCAGCTGATCGGCAAGCCGCCGCCGCCAAAAACGGTGACCTTGGAAAATCCCAGCTCCAGGTTCTCGGTTGGCTTGAAGCTGATCTTCTGTCCGTCGATGTATGGATTCGGCGGAAAGTGGTGCCCAGCCAGACGACCAATGAAAAACTCTGTGCGCACCGGTCCCAGGTAGCTAAAGAGCCAGGGAAGCTTGAAGGGGTTGCCCTGCGTCCAGCGCAGCATGTACAAAGGCTCGGCATTGTTGCTGAACAACATGGGCCCCATTTCGCCCGGCCCCCACACCATGTCCTGCTTGCCGAAGGAAATCTGGTTGTTGTGCCAGTTCAGGGTGGCGTAGCCCTCGATCATTCTCAGCCTGTCCACCGCAGCAAAAGGGACAGCAGGCTGTAGCGGCGTCACGTCGACGCTGGCGATGTTCTGCCGTACCGCCAGCGGCAACGCGGGCGATGAAGGCGAGTGCTCATACTCGGCGCGCACGTAAAAGGTCAGCGGCCCCACTTCAGCATGGCTAGTCACGCCCGAAATCAGGTTGGCACCTTCCGCAAACGGGCGGCCGTAGTCGTTCACCATGCTTTGGCCAAGGTGGTAGCTGTCGCGGATGACCGGGCCGCTGATGCCGGTGATGCGCGTATAAACCGACTCCAAGGTGGCGCTCCGGTTACGCTCCCCCGCATAGACGCGCGCCTCGGGAACGAACTCCGCCCTCAATTGATCGTATAAACGGCGGGCCTCGCCAGCACCGCGATCGTCGGCCAGGATGCGGTCACCCGCTTCCTGCAACAGCCGTTCGCATTCCATTCTCGTCCACGGGCGCAGGTTCGCGAATGCAGTCGGCATGTAGCCCATCGCGGCCAGGCGGCTGAACGCCGGGTACACCCAACTATCGACAGGAACGAAAGACGAGCCGATCTCGCCCGGGTCGGGAGGCGAGCCCTCCCTGGTGCGAACAAATGTGCCGTAGCGGGCGCGGTCGTATTCGGAATCACGATGACGGGAGTAGGCTTGACGGCCAAGAAAATAACCCAGCCCCATCCCGACGAAAGCATCGGAGGCGAAGTGCTTGCCCGAGGTCACACGCGCGGCGGTCATGCCGGTGGCCGCGCCATACGCCAGAAGCTTCACGAAAGGACTGGGATACTGCTGCGCGAAAACGGTAGCGATCGACCATCCCGCGGCCGCGTGCTCGGAGGGAAAAGAACTGCCGCCGGCTCGGAACGTACCCGTGTGGTCCCCTTCGTAGGGGCGCTGGCGTCCGGCGATGCTCTTGATCGCGTACGTGATGAGGAAGCTGTTCACTGCGGCTTCCCCGGCCATCATGCCGGTGTCGCGCAGGTGATCATTGCCCGTGAAGTGTCCCCAGGCCCAGGCCGCGCCGACCGTTCCCGCCATGGCCGCGGCCCCATAATTCGCGAAGTTGTTGCTTTGCTTGATGAAGGACGTGCTGGTCGAAAGCCGTTTTTGGATGTCCTGATCGGCGCCCATGAGTCCGGCCGATATCCCGATAAACGGCACCAGATAATCCAGATCTCGCGTGTGCACACGGTAGGGCGCGGTCCAAAAATCCTTCTGGCCCTCGATGAGGTTTCGCACATAAGTGCGCGCTTCCCAGCGTACGCTCTGTTCGGCATGGTCATGAACCCTGCGATCCGCCGGAGCCGGGCAGGAACCAGTCGGCTCCCCGGATGAGTCCGTACACCCGGCAGGATGCTTTGTAACCGCAACAGCTCGCACTGTGTGAGCGGCGACGGGCGCGGGACAGGAACCGGCGTACTCGCCGGACAAGTCTGTACACCCGGCAGAGCTGGCTGGAATTAATCGAGGCTCCGCCGTGGGGCGGGCTTGATCTGGCTGAACTCCCGGATTCTTGTTTCCGTCAGCAACCGACACTGGCACCGGCTGCGGGCGCGCTGTCGCGGCGAGCGGCGCGGACTTTGACACGGACGATTCCGGCTCGGGGCGCGCAGCGCTGGTTGGGGCAGCAACTGATTGCGGCAGCGCAGGCCTGTGCTTTTGTTCCGGGCGTTGCCCTGGACAGGGAACCGGTTCCGTCCCCGTTAAGTCGGTGCAAGTATCGACGGAGCGCGGTGGCGGCGGCACTGGATGCGACTCCTGAGCAGACAATGGCAGCGCCGTAAGGGCGATCAACAGCAGACCTGCCCACAAGCCTTGACCCCGGCTGCGATAAAGGGAACAGAATCCCATAATCACCTAGTAATTCGCCAAAACTCGGAACGTAACCGCCAGCGAAGAAGCAATCTGTGCGACCTGGAAGATATTCTTCCAATTCACACCACCGATGCCGCGCTGCGGCACGACGACCGTGTCTCCAGGGTGCAGTGCAGTCGACAGCGCATTTCCCTTCCACCATGCACCCGACGAACCGCCCAGTACAGAACCGTCTGCCAGGATTACGAACGTGCCTTTCTTGTTCGCCAACGGAGTCGGACCGCCGGCCTGGCTCAGGTACCATTCCGCGCTTCTGCCGGGACGGTAAGAGATGCTGGTCGGATTGTTGACTTCTCCGCTGACGATGATAGTCGGGCCTTCTTTCGGGACGACCAGAACATCGCCGGCGCGGAGTTCGAGATCATTCGGCGTGTCTTTCCATGCCGAGATGTCGCGACTGATATGGATGACAACGCGGCCGGCAACCGGGGTGTTCTTCAGGGTGTCCACCGTGAGCTGGTACTGCTGCAAGGCGACATCTTTAAGGTTGCCCTGCTCCAGTTCCATGCGGTGGATAAGATCCTGCCGGCCGCGCTCCTGAATGATGCGAACCGATTCGCGCATCAGCATGGCGCCACGGGCATAGCCACCGAGGGTGATCCCGCCAGCTCGCTCGAGCACGGAACTGAGGCGCTCGCCGTCTCGAATCCCATAGGTTCCCGGATGTCCGACTTCGCCCCTGAGCGTGACGGAGGCACCCACGTCTTTCCATCCTGTCAGCTGGCGAATGGTGAGGACATCACCATCGCGCAGGCGGACGTCGGTATCGGCCTCGCCGGAAAGAGCGCGGCCGATCGGTACCTCCTCGTGATCACCAAGAACCCGCGTGCCGTTTTGGATGACATAGCGGGTCAAATCCGCCGACTGCGTGTAGGCGCCGCGTTTCAAGCCACCGGCCAGGCGGACCAGCTGGGCGGCAGTCAGGTCCTTGCCTAAAACATATTTTCCGGGATTGGCGACTTCGCCCTCGATGGTCACCCGCGACGGATCCAGTTTCGCCAGGTTGGCATGGATGATGAGACGATCCTTCGGCTGCAGCAGAACGTTCTGCACCTGATCGCCCGACAGAGCTTTGGCGAGATTGATGCTGATGACGCGGCTGGTGGCGCCGTCACGACGGAAAATCTGCGCATCCGCCAGCGAAGCGTCGACGGTTGCTCCCCCGGCCAGATAAACGGCGTCGCTGACATGGGTCTCACCGTTGGTGAGATGATCGCCGGGATCGCGCACCTCACCGGCAATCGTGATGCGGGGAGCATCCTCAAAATCAAACCGGCCGAAGATGCGGACCGTGTCGAACGGCTGCAGAACGGGGACTTCGCCTTTGCCGGCCATGGCATCGCCCAAGTTGAATGTCAGCACTTCGGGTGTGAAATCGGGCGAGTGCAGGCGAATGATCTCGGCATGGCGGCGGGAAGGTTCGGGAAGAAGCGCGTGGTAATCGCCAATCAGCTCCGCCACCGTCATGCCTTGCCGATAGGCGTATTTACCTGGATGGAAAACATGACCATCGAGGTAAACAGTTTTTTCAGAGTACGGCAGGATGGGCGAGATGCGAATGTGATCGCCGTCCTGAACGACGAACTGCTCCATCGCGCGCAGCGTCGTTGTCTGGTCATTGGTTTCCGGAATGTCGAGGCTCAGCATTCCCCGCTTGTCATGGGCCTGAACGCGCTGCACCTCGATATGACGCAGCGTGCCCGAAGGAAGAACGCCGCCCGCCAGTTCCAGCACCTGCGCCAGATTGTTGTCCTTGTTCAGCTCGTAGATGGCGGGGCGCCGCACCATGCCCTCCACCGTGACCTGGGGCCCAATAGGAGGAACCAGGATCGTGTCTCCCGGTTGGAAGGCAATGATGTCGGCACGCACGCCGTGAAGAAGGAGGTCGTAAAGATCGATCTCCTGCACCAGTTGTTTGCCACGATAGTGTTTCAGAACGCGCAAGGAGCCGCGGGCGGTCGGCCCGCCGGCCGCGTAGAGTGCGTTCAGCGGCGTGGACAGAGAACTGATGTCGTAAGCCCCGGGCCGGCGAACGTCACCGACCACGTAAATGCGGACCGTGCGGAGGCGCGCCAGGGAAACATCGGCCTGGACTTCACGGAACTGGCTGCGCAGCACGCCTTGGATTTGGCGCTGCACGTCTCCCAGGGTCTTGCCCGCGACCATCACCGTGCCGACTTCCGGCAGCGCGACGCGGCCCTCGCGATCGACGTTGCGAATCAGGCGCTGGGAGATGCTGCCCCAGATTTCAATTTTCAAGCCGTCGCCGGGCCCAATAACGTACTCGGGACCGACCGGCAGGTCCATTGGCAGTTCATCTAAATTGCCGGTCCCGTTGGTAAAGATATCCGCTCCAAAACGGTCGAGCGCTGGGTTGTGGCGCTGCACCTGCGAATACAGGTCGTACAGAGACGGCACGTCAGCATACGGATTCGGCTGCCTGCGGATGCTGGGACGCTCATAGGATGGCGAAGCATAGGCCCCGGTCGCGGGACGTGGACGGACCTCCAGCGCCGCCTGTTGCGGGGGCTCGGTATCGACCACCGAAGGCGCGGAACCGGCTGCCAGTTGTTGCTGCATACCGGCGACGTTGGCGAGCGACGCGGGATTGCGGCTCGCTTGTGCGGCTAACCCCTCTCGCTCCATGGAGGACGCCGGCGTGACACCGCCAATCGTCCCGCCGCTGAACAGCTGCGGCAGTTGATCGGGGCTGATGGGAGCCATGCTTGGCGTATCGCTCTCCACCAGGGCACGATCTACGCGGCGCTGCGGCTGTTGGTCAGAAGGGACAGACGGCCGAGGCTGAGGCTGTCCGGAAGGCGATTCCGGGAACTGATCGTCCCCGCTGCCATTACCACGAGGCGACGTCGATGGAACGCGACCATTGCCAGGGATTCTGCCCGCTTCCAACTGTTGACGGGACTGCATGCGGGCGGCTTGCGCCTGCTGTTCCTGGACTGTAGGTTGCAGCTTGATGTAACCGCGATCCTCGATTTCACGTGTGGCCATGACGCGGATGTTCTCGTCTTCGCGAATCAGGCGGAACAGAACGTCGTCTCGCAGGTCTTCGGGATCCAGCATGCGCCCCTGTTCGTAGGCTTTCTCTACGAGTAACTTCTTTACCTGGAGTGCCAAGGCCGGGTATTGCCGCAGAACCTGGATGATGATGTCAGGAGAGTAGGAAACCGTGGCGCGCGCTTCCATCTGCCCTGCCGTGAGGTCAGGTCCGTTCTTCAATGGCTCAGCCGACTGCGCTTGCGCCGCGGCTGTCGCGATTGCGATCGCCAGCACGGCAATCGAGGTTCGAGTCGCACGCCGGAACAGCCGAGGTGAGCGGAACAAATGCATAAGGGTCCTCTGGGGATGGCGAATCAGTTGGAAACGGGTAAATGATGGTCCGCGGAACTATGGCCGGCGCGCCACCTGCCGGCGTTGTCGGGGATGGGCTCGATGTCAGCGGCATCCACCTCAACCGCCACCGAGCGCATGATCAAGTCGATGGATAGAACCAGGCGCAGCGAGCTTTTCTTGCGCACCAGGATGCCTTCCGCGCCCTCGAGCACGCCCGAGCGGATGCGAATGCGGCGTCCAACCTTCAAGTAGGCGAAAGGCTCGGCGCGAAGGTTCGCCGCCAGCCCGGTTCGGAGCGTTTGCATCTCTCGCTCCGGCAAAGGGGCGGGAACACCCATGAACTGGACAATCTCGGCGACCCCCGGAATGCGGAGCACTTGCAACCGGTTCTTCAGGTCAATGCGGACAAACAGGTAACCGGGAAACAAGGGTATCTGCACGCACTTGTTACGGTCCTTCCAGCGG
>DASSIZ010000132.1 GCA_035691485.1 Terriglobales bacterium | reverse complement strand
GGAAAACGATTCAGGCGGCCAATCCAGCGCGAGCGCAGCGAGCCCGGCACGTTGTTCCAGCCCAACGGCGTAAGCCTTGGGGAAAAGCCCCAGGCTAAACCAC
Source organism: Terriglobales bacterium (assembly GCA_035691485.1). Taxonomy (NCBI): domain Bacteria; kingdom Pseudomonadati; phylum Acidobacteriota; class Terriglobia; order Terriglobales; species Terriglobales bacterium. The sequence goes on along the minus strand of DASSIZ010000132.1, from coordinate 11,546 downwards.
CAGCCCGAGCCACGAAGGGGCGAGGCCGGCACGATTTTTGCGAGGCCGTCAGCCCGAGCAAAAAAAAGCCCGGCCTTTCCGGCCGGGCAAATTTGACCTCGTAGGTTTACTGGATCAGCGTCGGCTCTCCGTTTTCCGCCTCTTCCTTCGGGATCACCACCGCCGCCGCGACCTTGTCATCGGCATCCAGTTGCAGCAACCGCACGCCCTGGGTTGAGCGCCCGGCCTCGCGGATCTGGTTGGTGGCGATGCGGATGATCTTGCCGTACTGCGAGATCACCATCGCTTCGCTTTCCTCGCTGACCAGCAGGATTCCGGCCACCTTGCCGTTGCGCGTGGTGGTCTTGACGTTGATAACGCCTTTGCCGCCGCGCGACTGCAGGCGATACTCGTCCACCCCGGTGCGCTTTCCGTAGCCCATCTCGGTGATTGACAAGATCAGGTTCGGCGTCGGTTCCGCTGCTTCGTCCTTGCCGGTCTTCTTCCCGCCGTTCACTTTGGCATCGCTCTTGGGCGTAATCGCCATGCCGACGATGTAATCGCCCTTGTCCATGTCCATGCCGCGCACGCCGTACGCGGGACGCCCCATCGGCCGCACATCCTCTTCGTCGAAGCGGATGGCCATGCCTTCGTGCGATGCCAGGAACACGATCTGGGCGCCATCGGTCACCGCCGCGGCCACCAGTTCGTCGCCCTTGTCAATGCCGATGGCGATGATGCCGCGCGACATGACGTTGCTGAAATCCTTCAGCGGCGTCTTCTTCACCGTGCCATTGCGCGTCGCAAAAAAGATGTTCTTGTTCTCTTCTTCCAAATCGCGCACCGGCACGATCGTGCGCATCGTCTCACCCGGCTGCAGCGCCACCAGGTTGCCGATATGCTTGCCCTTGCCCGCCGCCCCGACGTCGGGCACTTCGTACACCTTCAGCCAGTACACGCGTCCGGTGTTGGTGAAGATCAGCAGGTAGGCATGCGTCGAAGCGATGAACAGGTGCTCGACGAAATCCTCCTCGCGCGTCTTCATCCCCGTGCGGCCCTGCCCGCCCCGCCGCTGCGAACGATAGGTCGTGATCGGCGTGCGCTTCAGGTAGCCGGAGTGCGAGACGGTCACTGCGACCTGCTCGTCCACGATCAGGTCTTCGAGCTGGATTTCGGCCGCTTCGTCCACGATCTGCGTGCGCCGCTCGTCGCCGAATTTTTTCTTGACCTCCTCCATCTCCTTCACGATCACGCCGCGCAACTTCTTCTCCGAGGCGAGAATCGATTCGTATTCCTGGATGCTCTCCCGCACTTGCTTCAGCTCGTTCAGCACTTCGTCAATCGAGAGCCGCGTCAGCCGGTGCAGTTGCAGTTCCAGGATGGCATCGGCCTGCTTCGCGTCGAAGCCCTTCTCCGGCTTGTTGCGCCCGACCGAAACATTCGACTTCTTGCCGTTGACGTTGACTTCAATCGCCTTGCCGCCGAAGAACGCAACCAGGTTCTCGCGCGCTTCCGTGCGGTTGCCGCTGCCCCGGATGATGGCAATCACGTTGTCCAGCTGGTCGATCGCCAGCTGGTAACCTTCCAGGATGTGCTCGCGGTCTTTCGCCTTGCCCAGCAGGTACGCGGTGCGGCGCCGCACCACGTCGATGCGGTGATCGATGAAGTGCTGGATCGCCTGCACCAGCCCCATCTCCTTCGGCTGGCCGTTCACCACCGCCAGGAAGATCATGCTGAAGCCGTCCTGCATCGGAGTGTGCTTGTAGAGCTGGTTCAGCACGATCTGCGGCTCGGCCCCGCGTTTCAGCTCCACCACGATGCGCATGCCGTCGCGATCGCTTTCGTCGCGGATGTCGCTGACATCGTCAATCGTCTTGTTGTTGACAAGGTCGGCGATGCGCTCAATCAGCCTGGCTTTGTTCACCTGGTACGGAATCTCGGTGACGATGATCGCCTGCCGCTCCTTGGTGATGTTTTCGATCGCCGCCTTGGCCCGCATCATGAATCGCCCGCGGCCCGTCTTGTACGCTTCGGCAATGCCCGCGCGCCCATGAATGAAGGCGCCGGTCGGAAAATCCGGCCCTTTGACGATCTGCAGGATCTCCGCCAGCTGCGCATTGGGTTTGTTCACCAGCGTGATGCAGGCGTCCACGATCTCGGTCAGGTTGTGCGGCGGGATGTTGGTCGCCATGCCCACCGCGATTCCATTCGACCCGTTCACCAGCAGGTTGGGCACGGTCGTCGGCAGCACCACCGGCTCTACCGTGGTGTCGTCAAAGTTGGGTACGAAGTCGACTGTCTCCTTGTCGATGTCGGAGAGCATCTCCTCCCCGATCGCCGTCATGCGGCACTCGGTGTACCGGTACGCCGCCGCCGGGTCGCCATCCACCGACCCGAAGTTGCCCTGCCCATCCACCAGCCGGTAGCGCATGGAGAACGGCTGCGCCATCCTCACCAGCGCATCGTAGAGCGCGACGTCGCCGTGCGGGTGATACTTGCCCAGGCACTCGCCCACCACCTTCGCGCACTTCACGTGCTTGCGGTTGGAGAGCAGTCCCATGTCGTGCATCGCATAAAGAATCCGGCGATGCACCGGCTTGAGTCCGTCGCGGATGTCGGGCAGCGCGCGCCCGATGATCACCGACATCGAATAGTCGAGATACGATCGCCGCATCTCCTCTTCAATGTTGATCGGCTGCACGTTGCCGGCGCCCGGACCTTGCGGCCCGCCGCCGTCCGGTGGAAGTGGAAGCTGGGGATTCTGTTCGTCTGCCATTTAGTTCTTAGCCTTTAACCCACTCGAAATCTTCAAGCATGTCATCCCGAGAAGCACGTCATCCCGAGCGCAGCGAGGGATCGGTTTTTGTCGAGCGGCGGAATTCATTCCGCCGACATCGGCGTCAATTCCGCAGGCCCGGCGCCCTTGCCGGGGCTGTCTCGCAACCCACAAAAATGCTCACCGCGACCGCCGCCTTCGGGCGGTCGCCATCCGCCCTGGATGCGCCCCGCGCGTACCTGTCCCTTTAACTGCTAACCTTTTGAATTTACAAGAAGTTACGTCCCGGAAGAGCACTGCTCATTATAGCAGAAAAAAGGGCCTGTTTTTGCGGCTGGAAAAACCTTATTTCGTCGCTTTCAAGCCGTCTCCGCCTGGTGATTGAAAGACTGGCCGACGGAAAGACTGGTCAGTCCGCTTTCACCGATGTCGGCACCGTGAACTCCACTCCGCGGTCGTCATTGGCCTTGATTGTCGCCTTCAAGTTCAGCTCAGCCAGCGGGATCTTGTGCGCAACGAAGGTGCCCAGGTCGTAGAGCGTTTGCCCCACGATGGCATAGTTCGTGACTTCCTGCTCGTGGCCATCGCGATAGATGAGCACCACCGGGATCATCTGCCGCGCCTCTGCCGGCGACAGCTCCTGCGGCACCGGCGTCGTCGCGGCGGGTTGACGTTCGCGGCTGTCGAGATAGTGAGACCCGTAACGCGCGTCCGGAGCCGCGCTCGTCGGACGCCGCTCGAAAATAGTCGGCGCCGGCGGATCCGGTTCAGCTACGTCCTCTGGTCCAGCTTCGGTCGCCACCGGGTAGGCGTACGGCACGTATACCGGGTAATAGGCGCCAGTGTTGCTGCGGCGGTGCCGATGGCTGCCCAAATTTACGCGTCCGTGATTGCGCGCATCGGGAAAGAAAAATCCGCTGGTGAATTCGGTAGGCGTGCAGCCCATGGCGGAAGGAATCAGCGGCCCAACCCCGGAACACGGCGACGCGAAGCCGTTGGGACCAGACGAGAAGCCGTTAGGACCAAGCGAGGTCACGCTTGCCGGAGGCCCGGGAGTCACGCCGCGCCACGGCGCCATCGAAGTCACCGACGCCGGCGCTCCCCGGATCTGCGCCGCTGCCGGCACCACCAACATCAGCGCTACCACTGCCGCGATGTACCCTGCCAGCTTCATAGTCCCGGAGTTAATCATAACCCCGTTTAATTTGATGCCTGGCGTGGAAAGCCCGATTCACAGCCGGTTTCCGCGTGTCGAATCGGGAACCTGCGCCCATCCGCCCATTGATTGGCGGATGTCCGGGGATCATTTACAGGCCACCGGGGCGGCGCTTCTGGAACAGGAGCGCTTGCCGCCCCGATGACCCGGCCCTTATCCTTGAAAACCCGGGTGGGGCGCTGGAGTTGCGCGACGATTGCCGAACTGCAGAAGTGACGAATTGCCGAATTTCAATTCCGCAGTTCCGCAATCAACCAATCCTCAACAGTCCCACCACTGCATACGCCGCCTGCGCCAGAATAATCCCAGCCAGCATGCCGCCGGCCAGGCCGCCGTACTCGGTTTCCAGCAGGTCGGTAAACACCCCGGCTATGAACACGAACGCGAACGGCAGCGACGCGACAAACAAATCGTAGCCGCCCAGGTGCGGCATGGTAATTCCCAGCACCATCACCGCGACCAGACTGATCAACGGCGCGGTCACCCCGAAGAAGCGCGGACGCTTCCACGCCGCATACGCGATCAGCGCTGCTGCCAGCGCCACCAGCACCGCCGGCATTCGCAGGAAGAACACTGCCAGCAAGCTGTAAGTCAAACCCCGCCCGAGCAACCGGGGAGCAAAGTCGCTCGTCCGCAACCCGCTGATCGCCGCCGCCATTGCGTGACTGTCAAAACCATACGCCGCGAACAGCAGCAGGAATCCCAAAGCGCATGCCGCCGCCATGATTGCCAGCGCCGCGCCGCGCCGTTCCGGCGCCAGGTACAGCATGAATCCGAACGCCAGCACCGCCATCATCGCCAGCGCCATGTGCGATCCCACCGCCAGCGCGATTGCCAGCCCCATCAGCCCGATTCGCTTCCAGTTCCACAACACGACCTCGCGCGGCGCGTACAAGGTGTGCGCCACCGCAATCGAGGTGAACACCAAGCCAAACGCTCCCCATGCCGCGACTATTGCCGGTTGGATTGCAGCCGCCCGCATGATGATGACCGGCGAAAATGCGTACAGCGACAGCGCCGTGTACCCGCCGGCATTTCCGTAGAGCCGCCGCGCCACGTACCACAACGACGCCCCCAGCAGCACTCCAATGGCAATGAACGGCAGCCGCGCCCGCCATCTCCAGGATCGCGGATGCGGCAAGAAGAATTCGGGCACCGCGCCGCCCACCCGGGCCGGGTTTGCCAGGGTGGGGTGGGTCTCTGACCCGCGTGTCCCGATCGTGAATCCCGACCCGATCAGCGGCACCGCTGCCAGGACCGGGAGGATGGGCTCGCGTGACGCCTCGGCCGTGAAGGCATGCTCATGAAACAGAAATTCGCCGCGCCCGATCTGCTCCATCTCCATCTCGCGCATCGGCGAGTGCACCGCCACCCACACGCACTGCGCCAGGAACAACGCGAGCAGCGCACCCGCAATGAGCTGCGGCATGCCGATCGGCGAACCGAGCACCACCACGTACTCGCGCCGGCTGCCGGCGGCGGTTATGTTGTTGTCTGGAGCTGGCGCGGCGGTGGGCCCGCAGGGCATCACTCAGTTTTTATCACGGGAACACAGGTGGAGTCAGGAGTCAGGCCGCATCCCACTCGCCACGAACCAGCAACCTAACAAGTGGTCCAAACCGCTCCGGCTTAGGCATGAACCACCGCTAAATCTTCACAAATATCTTCTTCCGGTACATCAACCACGCCAGCGCCCAGAAAGTTAATACATAGGCGGATGCGAACAACGCCGACGCAATCATCGGCCGCGCCATGGGCGCAAACCAGTGATCGTATACCCACGCCTTGTACGTCACCCCGGGCATGACCTGGTAGCGCACGCTGAAAACCGCCAGCGCGGTTGACGCCGCATACACCGTGATGGCGTTGCTTCCGTACCAGACAAACGGTTGCGCCCAGCTCCGCCACCCGCGAATCTCAATCATCCAATAGCACAGTGCAAGCAGCGCCAGCGCGAACCCGCCGGTAAACAGCACGTACGAACTGGTCCACATGTTCTTATTGATCGGAAACCATCTTCCCCAGGCCTCGCCGGCCACCATCAGCAGCGCCCCTGCCATCAACATTCCCTGCACTTTTGTAACCCGGGGCTGGCCCACATGTGAGGCAGAAGGGTCCGACGCCTGCCCCATGACCGGCCGCTGCCTCAACCATTCACCGGTGAACACTCCTATCAGCGTGGTCACCACCGCCGGGATCGTGCTCAGCAATCCCTCCGGATCGAACCGGTGCCTGATCCACAAATGCTCATACAAAAGTTTGCGGTCGATAAATCCCGCCAGGTTTCCGTCCATCGACAAATCGAATCCCGGCATCCGTGTCATCAGCAGCCAGTAGCCCGCCAGCGCCACCACGGCGATCACCGCCCGCGCGCGCCGGCCGCAGTACAGCACGATGGCCGACGCCATCAGGTACACCACCGCAATCCGCGGCAGCACCCCGTAGAGCCGCACCGTGTGCAGGTTCCATCTCCGGCCCCACAGCGCCAGCGCAAAACCAATCGCATAAATAATGATGCTGCGCTTCACCGCATGCCGCATCAGTTCGCCGCGCCTCGCGCCGCGCTCCTGCCTCGCCTCGAACGACAGCACCATCGACACGCCGACAATAAATAAGAAGAAAGGAAAGATCAGGTCCGTCGGCGTCCACCCGTGCCATTCCGCATGATCCAGCGGCCACCACACCGCCTTCCAGTTTCCCGCATTGTTCACCAGGATCATCCCCGCGATCGTCATCCCGCGAAACACGTCCAGCGATATCAGCCGCGTCGCCTTCGCGACCGGCGCCGCGCTCTTCAGCTCAACCGCCGTTGTCGATGTTGGGGAAACCGTCGTTGCCATCGTGCCCGCCATTCTATCCCGGTTCACCACCACCCGGTATCCTGCCGAACGCCCACTGACCGTGTGGTGCCGCAAACCTTACCGGTGAACTCAACCCCTCTGGGCAAAGCTCAGGACCTATGCTTTTTTTGAAACATTCCCGCATCTCGAGTGATAAACAACATTAGAAACCCTGTCATCCTGAGCTAGGTCGCCCCAGTCCGAGCGAAGCGAGGCCGGCATGCTTCGCCAGCCCAACGCATGAGCGTTGGGTAGGATCGCAAAACCCAAACCAGCCCGAGCGAACGCGAGGCTGACACGCTGTTGGTGAGGCCGTCAGCCCGAGCGAAGATCCATGGTCTGTCGAACTCATCCCGCATCTTGAGTAATGACAAACAATAAACCCCTGTCATCCTGAGCGAGGGCGAACGCCCGAGTCGAAGGACCCCTACACCGCCCACATTGCGCATTCGTCGACAGGTTCAGGGCCGAAACGCCGTTCCGCGAGGGCGTCAGCCCGAGTCGAATGGCCCCCATCCCGAGCGAGAGCGCACTTCCCCTATAATTCCCTCCGAGCCCCATGATCCGCAAACTCCTCGCTCTCCTTACTCTTTTCGCGCTGTTGGTTCCGCCGGCATCGGCTTTCGATACCTTCTGGCATTCGCAGGCCAGCCGCGCCGTCGGCAAGGAATTCGGTTTTAGCGAGGATGCCTGGAAGATCATGCAGCTCGGCTGCTTCTCCCCCGACTTCTTCGGCCCCATCTCCGACTTCGCCAACGAGCGCCTTCAAGGCAAGGACCTCAAGAACCTCAACCAGTACGGCAACAACAACCTCCAGGTCCGCCGCTCCGCCATCTTCCTTCACTTCGACAACCTCAACGGCGCGCTCACTCGCAACTCCCAATTCGATTCCCTCTTCACCCAGCTTCTCCGCAACACCCAGGACCTGCTTGCCAATATCAACACCCGGCCCGATCTCGACGACCGCACCCGCAAGGTAATTACGCTGCTTACCCTCGGCGCTTCTCTCCACGCTGTGCAGGACTTCTACAGCCACTCCGACTGGATTCACAACGACTTCAACAAACTCCCCGTGAAAATGGTTCCGCTTGCCGCCGGCGGTTTTCGCGCGCCTACCTGGTTTGAATTTCGCGACAAGTCCGGCGATCCCGACCACTGGCCGATTCGCGTAACGACCGGCATCTATCCGCCTCCTGCCGCCGACATTCCTAACACTCACACCCACATGAACCACGACAACTCTGGTCTTCTTTATAAGGAATATGAGACCCCCGGCGCGCCTGTGCGCTCCGAGGCGCCCTATCACAACGCAGGTCCGGTGCCGGCACATGCGGACGATCCCGTTTCCGTGGCCGCCCACCAGAAGCTCGCCGCCGATACTGCCATCGCCGCCAGCCTCGAATGGGTCAGAAAAGTAGAAGAGAACGCTGGCGCCAAGGCCGCCATCGAACGCGCCCGCACCTGGAATCTGAAAATCAGCGATCCCAAGCTCGCCAAGGAGCTTCAAGCCGGGCTCGCCGTGCAGCTCGCGCTCTCCTGCGCCGCCGGACGCTGGGACGGCGAAGAGCCTCCCGCCGATCGCGGCGCGCTCTGCCGCTCCGTCCTGGAGAAGAAATTTAATCCGCTTTCCGCCAGCACCGGCGCCCAGATCGAATCCGAAATCATCGGGCTTGCCGCCGGCCTCGCTCTTCCCTGGGCCCTCAAGTTCACGGGAAAATTCTGGGACGTCTACTCCCGGTACCAGCTTCTGGACCAGCTCACCAACTCCATCGGCACCGAATCCGGACGCTACAAACTCCAATAGACTCGGCCGCGTGCTGCAACCGCACGGCACCCCCCAGGGCCGCAGCGTACAATACCCACGATTGCCGTCTTTGACGTCGTCCACAGAATGTGTGGCACGGGTCTCTGACCCGTGAACGTGGCGCCGGCGAAGTCTGATCATGTCCTACACCATTGAATGGCCGCGAGTACCGAAGATGCGCCGCCGTCGGCTCCCTCTCCTTGTCCTTCTCGTCCTGCTTGCCGTGATTTTTCTCGGAGGCCGGACGGCATTGTCCTATTACGTTGACGCGCTCTGGTTCGGCTCCCTCGGCTACGCCGACGTGTTCTGGAAATCACTGCGTCTGCAGTCCGCCGTCTTCATTTCCTTTGCCGTGGCCACGTTTCTGATTCTGTACGGCTCATTCCTGGCCATGAAGCGCTCTTACCTTCAGCACTTGCCGAGCGGCCACACCATTTACATCGGCGGGCAACCGGTAAAGTTGCCGGTCGATTCCATCCTGCGCCTGCTCGGAGTCGGCGTTTCCTTGGCGATCGCCGCCATCACTGCCGCCGCCCTGATGCTGGAATGGCCGGGCTTGGCGCTTTACTGGTACGCGCCTCCCGGTACGGGCGGCTTTGTCGATCCCATTCTCCACCAGCCCCTCAACTTCTATCTCTTTTCCCTCCCCGTTTGGCAGCTGGTCTCGGGTTGGCTTTTCGCCATGGCCGTCATCGTCTGCCTGCTCGCGGTTTTCTTCGTCGTCATTACCGGAGGCGCCCGCGCCCTGGAGGGAAAGCAGGGTATCTACATTCCCGTGCCCTGGCGTGGCCTCTCCATCGCCTTCGCTTTTTTGCTGCTGACCCTCGCCTTGCGCACCTATCTCGGGCGCTTCGAGCAGTTGTTCGAAGATCACACCATCTTCGCGGGCGTCACCTACACAGGCGCGCATGTCATGCTGCCTGGCCTGCTCGTCGTCTCCATCGCGCTTCTGCTTGGCGCCGTGATCGCCATCGTCAATGCGTTTATGGTGATGCCGCGCGCGCGCTGGCTGGTCGCCGCCGTCATTCCCGCCGTGCTCTGTTTCCTGGCCCTCCAGCTCATTGCCTGGTACGTTACCAGCTTCATTGTCAAGCCCAACGAACTGGTGCGTGAGCGCCCCTATATTGCCCGCAACATCGAGATGACCCGCCGCGCCTACGGCCTGGACCGCTTCTCCTCTCGCGAGTTCCCGGCCGAGACCACCGTCGACGCCATCGATCCCGCCAACAATCAGGCGACACTGCAGAACATTCGGCTCTGGGACTGGCGCGCTCTTCAGGACACCCTGCGCCAGATCCAGGAAATTCGCACCTACTACGACTTCCCCGACATTGACATCGATCGCTACGAAATCGACGGCGCCGTCCGCCAGGTCATGCTCGCCACCCGCGAACTCAGCATCGACAAGCTGCCGGAAAGCAGCCGCAACTGGATCAACGAAAAGCTCATTTACACCCACGGCTACGGCGTCACCATGAACCCCGTCAACGGCTTCACCTCGGAAGGGCTGCCGACGCTGATCCTGAGCAACATGCCGGTCCAGAGCACGGTGCGCGGCCTTGCCGTCAACCGCCCCGAAGTTTATTTCGGCGAGCTGACCAACACCGATGTCTACGTGAAAACGCGGCAGAAGGAGTTCAACTACCCGCAAGGCCAGACCAACAATCTGACGTCCTACGAGGGAACCGGCGGCATCGTGCTCGGCGGATTCTTCCGCCGCCTCTTCATCGCGCTCGGGCGCGGCGATGTCGCCAAGCTGCCCTTCAGCGACGATGTCAATCCCCAGAGCCGGCTGCTCATGCGCCGTAACCTCCGCGATCGCGTGGCCGCGTTGGCCCCGTTTCTCACCTTCGATCCCGATCCCTACATCGTCGTCGGTGAAGACGGCAGGCTGTCATGGATGATGGATGCATTCACCGTTTCCGACCAATACCCCTATTCGCGGCATTACCGCTTGGGCGGCGATCCCATCAATTACATGCGCAACAGCGTCAAGGTTGTCATCGATGCCTACGACGGCACCACCACGTTTTACGTTTTTGACGCCGAAGATCCCGTCATCGCCGCCTATCGCCGCATCTTTCCCTCCCTGTTCAAGGACGCGTCCGCCATGCCGCCGGCATTGCGCAAGCACGTTCGCTATCCCGAGTTGTTGCTCAAGCTGCAGGCCGATGTTTACGGCCTGTATCACATGACGGATCCGGAGGTTTTCTACAACCGCGAGGATCTCTGGACTGTTGCCACCGAAGTCGGCATGAACCCGCGTGGCGAGCAAGCGACCCAGGTGATCGAGCCCAATTTCGTGCTCATGAAGCTACCCGGCGAAACCGGTATCGAGTTCGTCGAGATTCTCCCTTTCACCCCGGCCAACCGTAACAACCTGATTGGCTGGATTGCCGGCCGCAGCGACGGCGCTCATTACGGAACTTTGGCTGTCTATGACTTTCCCAAGAACCGGCTGGTTGACGGCCCGTTGCAGATCGAGGCACGTATCGACCAGAACGCGCAGCTCTCCGGGCAATTGTCGCTGTGGAACCAGCAAGGCTCGCACGTCCGCCGCGGAGCTCTGCTCGTGATTCCCTCCGGGCGCGGGCTCTTGTACGCCGAGCCAATTTATCTGCAGGCGGAACGAAGTCCGATGCCGGAGTTGCGCCTGGTCGTGCTCGCCTTGCAGGATCGCCTCGCTTACGGGCCGACCTTTGAATCAGCCATGGCTGCCCTTTTCGGCGGTGCCGCTTCCACCACCAGCGCTGCGGCTGCCACCGTCGAGACAAAAAAAGCGGCTCCCGCCGCCGCGACCTCGGCAACGCCAGCAGCGACCGACTTGAACGCGCTCATTGCTGAGGCCGCCAAGAGCCTTGCCGATTACCAGCGCCTCACTGCCGAAGGCAAACTCGGCGAAGCCGGCCAAAAGCTGGAACAGTTGAAACG
>DASSIZ010000131.1 GCA_035691485.1 Terriglobales bacterium | reverse complement strand
GCTAGTGTTCCTCTTTGTTTTCAATGCTGCCAAAGCAGCAAAGATCGTGCTAGTGCAGTTTCTTGCAACTAAATGGAAAGCAACGGTCTTGGTCGAGCTGTCGAGAAGCCCGCTTTTCACCGGTAATTCAGACTTGGCCGGCGTGATCCGGCTAGCACCTCTTCGGTGTCAAAAAACGAGGTCAACAAGCCTTAACCCTGTGCCGGCTTGCTTTTCTGCTTTCACTCGTCACCAGTTGGTGACGAGTTTGGAGTTGCCTGATGAAGTGCAGAGGTGCCGGTGGCGAACTGATCGCGCCAGCGAGAAGCGCCAATTTACGGAAGGCCTGCCGGTGCGTACTCGGCAGATTCAATGAAGTAAGTGGTAGGCCCGAATGGACTCGAACCATCGACCTCTTCCGTGTCAAGGAAGCGCTCTAACCAACTGAGCTACGGGCCTACGAGTGTTTTTGTATTGTAGCTGCGGAGGCAGTGCGGGGCAAACGTCAGAACTCCCGGCACTAGGTGGCGGTTTTACCGCCTGAGTACAGCAACTCAACCACGGTGCAGTCATCCTGCAGCGGGCTGGAACCGCAGAATTCCTTCACCGCTCGGAACACGCCCTCGAAACCCTCGGTGAGCGCGGCATGGTCAAGCCGTTCGTAGCCAAAAAATTCGCCCTCGGAGTTTTCGGCCTCCACCACGCAATCGGTCGTCAGAAATATGCGGTCGCCCGGCTGCAGTTGCAGGCTCATGCTCTGGAAGCTGACGTCGGGCAACAATCCGATGGCAGGATTGACGTTGTCCGGTTCCGTGACTTTTCCCCCGGAGACCAGACGCGGTGGCACGTGGCCGCAATTCAGCAGTTCGAGCCTGCCGTCGGCCCACAAGCGAACCAGGACCATGGTGGCGTACTTTTCGCCGACGTCTTTCTGGCACAGAAAATTGTGGACCGCGGTGACCGCCGATTCCAGCGAGATGCCCTGCGCCAGTTGCGAGTACAGCATGCCCTGGATCACCGAACCCAGCAGCGCCGCGGAGACGCCTTTGCCGGAAACGTCGGTGAGCACTACCGCCAGCGCGTCGGGCGTGCGCACAACGTCGAAGAAGTCGCCGCCGATTTCCTGGCACGGCAGATTGCGTCCTTGGACTTCGGCGAACGGCACGTCGGGGATGCGCACCGTCATGAGGCGCTGCTGGATCGTCCCCGCGATCGACAATTCCTGCTGGTAACGGCGCGCCGCTTCTTCCACCTCCACCAATTGCGCGTTCTCCAGGAGGCCGGCAGCCTCTTTGGCGATGGCGTGCAGGATATCCTGGCTCACGCCGTGAAGGCCGCGTGAGGCGATACGGCTATCGAGATACAGCACCCCGAGGATCGGATTGCGGCTCTTCTTGTTGCTGCCGGCGCGAGGACTGTTCTCAACGGCGCCGCTGCGGCGCAGTGGAATCGCGATTACCGTGCGGAGGTCGTGGCTGATGATGCTGACGCGTCCGGCCAGGTCGGCGGATTGCGAGGTATCGCTGACGACAAATTCCGCTCCCGAATCGGCCGCCTGGTTCAGCAGCGAGCGGCTGATCGTGGTGTCGTCGGTCAGCGTTTCTCCCTTCATGTTTCTGCCCGCGCCCATTTGGAGAGCGCCGTCGGAACCGCGCAGGAATACGAAGCCGCGCTCGGCGTGGGTGAGTTTTAAGCTGCAATCCAGCAGGGTGGCGATGACGTCGCCAAGAACCCCGCTCGTCCGCAAGCGGCGCGCTGCTTCCAGGAAAAGACGGAGCTGCGCCAGTTCCGATCCGCCGCCGCCGCGCGGCACCATCGAGATCTGGCTGAGCAGCTCCGAAGACGTGGCCACCGGCGTGGTCGGATTGAATACCAGGTAGAAATCTTCCAGCCCAAAATCGCAGCGGTCGTTCGCCTCCAAGGCGTGTCGTTCGCGCTTCGTGCGGTTGACGTACACGCCGCTGCGTCCGCCCTGGTCAACAATGTAGTAGCGGCCGCCTTCGGAGAGGATCGAGGCGTGCTCGCGCGACACGCGCGAGTCGGGAATGTGCAGGTCGCGGTCCGTTTTGCGCCCGATGGTAAACGGCGTGTGATCGATCACGATGCGGCGCTGCTCCGCGCCTTGCACAAACAGCAAGACTGGCGCCGGTGAGAGTGCGGGCATGCTGGACACGAGAACCCCGTTTGCGGCAAGCCTAGATTGCCGGAAGTAGCAAAAGCGTAGCACGGGACGAATGAAGATTGAAAATGAAGAATAATCGTCGGTTCTTCGTCGACCGTCGATGGGGCCGCTCAGGCCGGTCATACCTTCAGCGAATGCATCAGGCATCCTGCATTCTCAATTCTTCATTCTGCATTACATGTTGTCAGGATCGGAGAGCAACTTAGGCAAGGTGGGTTTGTGCTTGGGACGCGCCTTTTTCTTCACGTCGGGCTCGAAGCGCGTAGGCGGAGGCGCCCCGATGTGCTCGCGTGCGGCCGACTTCACCGCCGTAACCGCGCGAAACGGCTTGGGTTTTCTCTTCTTTGCCATATCAGGGCTACGTTTGCACCGCCATTATGCAATAATTTTTACTGGCGGCACCGAGAGGCGGCGAATGGACGAGCGCGACTTCTTCGATGAGCGGCAGGACAAGAAACCTTTTACGTTGAATTGTCCGCATTGCCATCAGGCGGGCGAATACGAGTTGGGTTGGATCGTGCGCACCAAGAAGCGCCAATTGCCCGGTCGTGCCGACGAGCGCGACCGCGCCAAGTTTGCCAAGGCCCGCTCCTACATGGTCCGGCGCGACGACATGGTCATGTGCAAGAACATGCGCTGCCGCAAACGCTTCGAGGTTTCCGGCGTTCAGTCCGTAGCGTTCCTCGATTAATCATATTTACGGTACCTCGCGGTGACCGCGAAAATGCACGCCGGCGGTAGTTTTTGCCGGTTACTTTCGTGGATGCATAGCTTTTCACACCGGTTAAGTGTCTAGTAAGCAACCACTTACAATTGAGGCGCTCTGGCTTAGAAGTTGCACTACTGCCGGCCGTGAGCAAGGACGTCACATCTGGCTGTGACCAGGCCAAGCTCGAGGAGGAAACTGATGAGGATGACAAATTACAGCATGTTCTTGGCACTCGGCGCGGCGCTGTCCTTACCGGCGGCGGCGCAACTAGGTTTGGGCGTTGGACAGCGCGGTAGCGCCACCGGCAACGTTGGCAATCTCGGCGCGGGCGTTAATCACACGCTCGATGCAGGCGCCGACATCGATGCCGGCAAGACTGTCGGCAACACGGTCGGGACAACCATGAGCGCCCAGCAACAGGCGGACGCCAAGGCGCGTGCTGATCAGAAGGCGGCGGAAAAGAAGGCCAAGAAAGCTGCCAAGAAAGCAAAGCATGAAGGCAGCCAGACCGCGCAGTCTGCGGCTCACCAGTCTGACGACGTGAATGTCAGCGGCTCGGCGAGCAGCGACACCACCGCTTCCGCCAACGGAAATTCCAAGTCGGCGAACATGAACAGTTCGATGTCCACCGGCGCCAATGTCGGAGCCGGCAACACTTCGATCAACACCAGCGGTTCCAACTCGGCCAACGTCGGGATGAAGCCGGCATCGCTTGCCGCCTCTTCCGATTCGTCTTCATCGACGAGCGCGGCTTCCAGCAGCAACAAGAAGCACTACAGCAAGACGCAGCCGAAGCCTGAGTCGGACGATTCGCGCCAGGACAGCAAGCATTCGGACGACAAAGACTATCGCTAATCCTCAGTCCGAACCTCCCCGAATGAAAGCCCCGGTTTCAACCGGGGCTTTTGTCGTTTTGAAAATCTCAATTCAGGACGACACGTTTTATCCCGCCGCCTGTCCTTTCGGAGCCACGCGCGCGTCATTTATACTCGCCGGTTGCCAAAGAGTCGGTCAATCTTGTCGAGGTGGACCTTTGAAAATCCTGGTCTGCATGAAGCAGGTGCCGCAGAAGGACGCTCCGCTGAAGCTGAACGAGAGCGGAACCTGGATCCGCGAAGATGTTTCCTACGAAGTGAACGAGCCTGACGCCTATGCGCTGGAAGAGGCTCTACGGCAGAAAGAGAAGCACGGCGGCGAGGTGGTGGTGATCACGGCCGGCCCGGCTCGGTCGCAGCAGGTTTTGCGCGAGGCCCTGGCCAAGGGCGCTGACCGCGCCATTCACCTGGAAGACGCGGGTTTTGTCGGCCTGGACGCGTCCAACACCGCTCGTGCGTTTGCTGCTGCCATAAAAGAAGAAAAGTTCGACCTGATCTTCACCGGGCTGCAATCCGACGATTACGGCTTCGCGCAGACGGGAGTGATTTTGGCGGAGCTGCTGGGCTGGCCACACGCCACCATCATCATGCAGCTCGAGAAGAAGGACGGCGGCATTCGCGTGAAGCGGGAACTGGAAGCCGGATTTTTCCAGTACGTGGATATGCCGGTGCCGGCCGTGCTTACCATCCAGTCCGGCATCAACAAGCTGCGCTATGCAACCCTGATCGGGATCAAGCAGGCCAAGAATAAGCCCTTGAAAAAAGTTACGCTGGCCGAGGTGCAATCGGCGCTGGGCCCCAACCTTCAGCAGGTTCGGCGACTCTATATACCTGAGAAGACGAAGAAGACCGAGCTGCTGCAGGGAAGTCCCGCGGAAGTGGCCAAGAAACTGGTCGAGAAGCTGCGGGACGAAGCGCGCGTGATTTGAACCGCCACGCGGCGGCCGGCCGGAAAGGCCGAACATGGGCCGCGTGGAAGAGAGAATTGCAGCCGGGCAGCTTACGGCTGAGGAACTGGAACACCAGGCGCTCACCTTGAAGGCGATTGGAGCGCTGCTGTTGGTGTTCGACGCGATTCCGGCAGTGTTCATTTTTGTCGGCATCCGCGACGGATCGTTGCTGTGGCTGTACTGGACGGCGATCGAGGGCTTGCTCGGATTGGCCCTGGTGGCCGCGGGCATGCGCCGGGGGCAGACGGCGTCTCTGGCTATGGGCCACATGGTGCGGCCGCACTTGGAGGCGGCGGGTAGCGAAGACGAGCGGGCCGCTTGATGGTGTGATCGGCTTCCTAGCGGACGCCGGGCGGGTGTGATATTGCGTACCTCATAGCGAGGTGCGTCATGGCAGTGCCAAGCGATGTCGAGGTTCGCGAAAAGGGCTTAAGCCTGGAAGTGATCGGCGGGATGATCTGTTTTTTTGACTTCCTCATCCTGTTTTTCCTGCCCGCCGGTTTGAAGTTGGGCCACAAAACCGGGTTTGCGGTGGTGATGATCGCGCTCGCGGCGCTGGGATTGGCGCTGGTGGTGAGCGGAATCGTGATTCGCGCCCGCGTAGAAACCGAGGGCTAGAACCTAACAGCAAAGAGCTAAAGACTAAGAGCTAAGGGCTGTCGAACGAGGCACTCATGGCTGACACGATCCTTGTCGTTGTCGAGCAACGCGAAGGCAAGCTGAACCGCGTCTCGTTGGAGACGATCGCCGGCGCCCAGGCAATGGCCGCCGAAACCGGATGGACGCTGGAAGCCGCCGTCGCCGGCAAAAGCGTGGGCGAAATCGCAAAAGAGGTGGCAGGCAAGAAGCTCGCCAAGATGTACGCGATCGAATCGTCCCAGCTGGAACCCTACACGCCGGACGGTTTTGTCGCGGCGCTGAAACAGTTCATCGCGCAACGGCAGCCGCGCATGGTGCTGATGCCGCACACCTACCAGGTGCGCGACTTCGCGCCGCAATTGGCGACGGCGATGGGGCGCACGCTGGTGAGCGACTGCATCGGATTCCGCAAGGACGGCAACGACCTGCTGTTCACGCGGCAGATGTTCCAGGGCAAGTTCGCCGCCGATGTCGCGCTCGGGGGAGATCCACCGTACTTCGCCACCTTTCAAACCGGCGCCTTCCGCGCCGACAAGGCCGAGGCGGCAGCCAGCGCTTCGCCGGTGGAGACGGTGAATATCGAGGTCGCAGACGGTGTGATCCGCACGCGTCCGGAGGCGCCGTTCAAGGAAGCCAAGCAGGCGGTGGATCTGACGCAGGCGGAGATTATTGTCGCGGTCGGCCGCGGCATCAAAGAGCAGAAGAATATCGACATCGCGAAGCAGTTGGCGGAGGCGCTGGGGGGAGAGTTGGCGGCGTCGCGCCCAATCTGCGATTCCGGATGGCTGCCGATGGACCGGCAAATCGGCTCGTCGGGGCAGACCGTGGCGCCGAAGCTGTACCTGGCTTTGGGCATCAGCGGCGCCATTCAGCACATCGTGGGCATGAAGGGCGCCAGAACCATCGTTGCGATTAATAAAGACGCAGA
>DASSIZ010000130.1 GCA_035691485.1 Terriglobales bacterium | reverse complement strand
TCCAGCTTTGTCGAGCGCGTAGGGCATGACCGAGCCGAAAGGAAAGCCCGGTCGTTTCCGAGACATCGTGGACAGACTCCCAACGCGCACCAGCTGCAGCAGCGTGCGTGCCCGTTCGGCGAACGATGGCTCGGGAATGGAAGGCTGCTCGACGCCAGGACCGGCATGCTTGCCCATGGATGAAGATGAAGTCGACACGTGATTCTCTCCCTTCAACCTATTCCATGATCTTAAACGAGAGGGAACCTGCGAGTCTGCCGGGCGGATTGATACACTGGAGCTATCCCGGTCCAATGTGCCTGCTGACGACCAGCGCGCAAGAACCGGTGGGAACAGGCAGGGAACTGATTTTGAGCATTCGCAACATCGCCATCATCGCCCATGTGGACCACGGCAAGACCACTCTGGTGGACGGCATGCTTCGCCAGAGCGGGGTGTTTCGCGCCAATCAGGAATTGGTGGACCGCGTCATGGACTCCAACGAACTGGAGCGCGAGCGCGGCATCACCATCCTCGCAAAAAACACGGCGGTCTTCTACCACGACATCAAGATCAACATCGTGGATACCCCTGGCCACAGCGATTTCGGCGGCGAGGTGGAGCGCGCGCTCAAAATGGTGGACGGCGTCATGCTCCTGGTGGACGCCAGCGAGGGTCCACTGCCGCAGACGCGCTATGTGCTCGGCAAGGCGCTGGAAGCTAAGCTGCCGCCCATCGTCGTCATCAACAAGATCGATCGTCCCGACGCGCGCTCGCAGGAAGTTCTGAACGAAATCTATGACCTCTTCATCGATCTCGACGCGGCGGAGGACCAGCTCGATTTCCCCGTGCTCTACACCAATTCCAAGCTGGGCACGGCCACCGCGGACCCCAAGATTCCTGGCGAGAATTTCCAGCCGCTGTTTGAGAGCATCGTCGCCACCATTCCCGAACCCGGCGGCGATCCCCAGGCGACGCTGCAGATCCTGGTCGCCAATCTCGACTACAGCGATTATCTCGGCCGTCTCGCCATTGCGCGCGTCTTCAACGGCACGCTGCGCACCGGCGAGGATGTCGGCATCGCCAAGCTCGATGGCTCGCTGGAAAAAGTTCGCATCACCAAGCTGTTTTCGTTCAATGGACTGCAGCGCGTCGACATTACCGAGACGGAATTGGGCGATATCGTGTCCATCGCCGGTGTGACCGGCATCACCATCGGCGAGACCATCACCAGCGCGGAGACTCCCGCGCCGCTGCCGCATATCGCCATCGACGAGCCGACGATTGCGATGCAGTTCACCGTGAACACCTCGCCGTTTGCCGGTCGCGAAGGGCAGTACGTCACCTCGCGCAATCTTCGCGAAAGGCTGGACAAGGAACTGCTGACCAACGTCTCCATCAAGGTCGAGGAAACCGCCAGCACCGATTCCTTCAAGGTCATGGGCCGCGGCGAACTGCAACTCGCCATCCTCATCGAGACCATGCGCCGCGAAAGCTTTGAGCTCATGGTGGGCAAGCCCGAGATCGTGACCAGGAACGTGAACGGCAAGCTGAAGGAGCCGGTCGAGCGCCTCACCATCGACGTACCGGAAGAATTTGTCGGCGTGGTGATGGAAAAGCTCGGCATGCGCAAGTCCGAGATGCTGCAGATGCACAACCACGGCTACGGTCGCGTGCGCATGGAATTCCGGGTGCCCAGCCGCGGCTTGATCGGGCTGCGCAGCGAACTGCTCACCGACACTCGCGGCACCATCGTCATGAACTCGTTGTTCGACGGTTATACCGACTGGCAGGGCGAAATTCCGCATCGCCTGACCGGCACCCTGGTTGCCGATCGCGGCGGCGCGACCACCGCCTACGCCCTCTGGAACCTGCAGGAGCGCGGCGAATTGTTTGTCGGCCCGGGCGTCGATGTTTACGAGGGAATGATCATCGGCGAAAACTCGCGCGACAACGATCTCGACGTCAACTGCGTGCGCGAGAAAAAGCTCACCAACATGCGCTCTTCCACCGCCGACGATGCCATCCGCCTGGTGCCGTTCCGCAACCTCAACCTGGAGCAGGCGATCGAGTTCATCGCCGACGACGAGTACGTCGAGGTCACGCCCAAGTCGCTGCGGCTGCGCAAGAAAATCCTGCAGGCGAATCGCCGCCCCCGCAAGGACGCCCTCCCCACCGGGGTCCGCGGCACGGAATAGCTATCCGCCCGCGATCGCCCCGATGATCAGGAAAGGCTCCTTCCCCGACGCTACCGCTTCCGGCAGCGGATTGTCAGGCGGTTCGTGCGACAGGTCTTCCTCGCAGGCAAAGAAGCGCAGAAACGGCCGCCGCTGCAGCGTGACGTGATCGCGAATGGTCCCGCGCAGCATCGGGTACTGCGCCTCCAGTGCGTCCAGCACTGAGCGCTGCGTAATCTTGCCCTGCACATCGAGCGTCACCTCGGTGCCGACGTGGGCCAGCGTGCGCAGGTGTTGCGGCAGCATCACCCGGATCATGGCAAGGTCTGCGCCTCCACCGAGAGCACCCCCGGTAAGTGTTCCGCGATCGCTTGCCAGTTCTCGCCCGCATCCGGCGATGCATACACCTGCCCGCCGGTGGTACCGAAATAAATGCCGCACTTGTCCAACGAGTCCACCGCCATCGCGTCACGCAGGACATTCACGTAGCAATCGCTCTGCGGTAGTCCCTTGGTCAGCGCTTCCCACTCGTTGCCGCCGGTGCGGCTGCGATACACGCGCAGCTTGCCGTCGGGAGGGAAGTGTTCCGAGTCGCTCTTGATCGGTATGACGTAAATGGTCTCCGGCTCGTGTGCGTGCACGTCAATCACGAATCCGAAGTCGCTCGGCAAGTTGCCGCTGATCTCGTGCCAGTTGTCGCCCGCATCGTCGGTCCGCATGACGTCCCAGTGCTTCTGCATGAACAGCGTATTCGGGCGCGAACGGTGCTGCGCGATGCGGTGCACGCAGTGTCCGACCTCCGCCTTCGGATCCGGTATGTATTGCGACCGCAGTCCCTGGTTGATCGGCTTCCAGGTTTTGCCGCCGTCGTCGGTGCGAAACGCCCCCGCCGCCGAAATGGCGACAAACATCCGGTTCTTGTTGCTGGCATCGAGAAGGATCGTATGCAGGCACATGCCGCCCGCCCCCGGCTGCCATTTGGGTCCGGTGCCGTGGCCGCGCAGTCCGGAGAGTTCGTGCCAGCTCTGGGCGCCGTCGGTGGAGCGGAACAGGGCGGCATCCTCGATCCCGGCGAATACGGTGTTGGGATCGGTCAACGATGGTTCCAGGTGCCAGACGCGTTTGAATTCCCAGGGCTTCTGCGTGCCGTCATAAAATTCGTGCGTGGTGAGCGGCTTGCCGGTCTCGGCCGAGGTGTCATACACGAACTTGTTGCTCGCCTTCGGCATCTCCCCCGGCTTGGGTATCTCCTCTCCGCCCGGAGTTGACCATGTTTTGCCGCCGTCTGGGGAGCGCTGGATGATCTGCCCGAACCAGCCGCTGGTTTGCGAGGCGTACAACCGGTTCGGATCAGCGGGCGATCCCTTCATGTGGTAAATCTCCCATCCGGAAAAGTGGGGTCCGCTGATCTCCCATTTCTTCCGGCTGCCATCCGCAGTCAGAATGAATCCGCCCTTCTTCGTGCCGACTAATACACGTACTTTGCTCATTCCTCACTCCTTCACCGCTCGGACAAACTACCAACCATGCTTCCAGATTTGCAAGTCATTGCCCGCGACTCAACCAAATTTTCATTGGGATGAGTGGCGCCGGTGCCCCACATTTGCCTGCGGCCCTCGATAACAGCGAAGGCGCTGTCAAGAGGACACGTGCCCGGAGTGCTGCGTGAGCACACGCATGTGGGGAAGTTCCCGCACGATCACACGAGCGGCTGCGTGTACGATATTGAGGTGGAGCGCGAACAGTTCATCGAGCTGGTGCGCAACGAACTCGATCGGCTGCCAGAGGAGTTTCACAGCCGCATCCATAACGTTGCCGTGCTGGTGGAAGATGTGCCCCCCGAACAGCGCCAAGCGCGCCCAGGCCGTCCCCGCTCGTTGCCGCCGCGTACCTTGTTGCTGGGCGTCTATCGCGGCACTCCCGCGACCCAGCGCAGCGTCTTCAATCTTTCCTCCGGCCCCGACACCATCGTCTTGTACCAGAAGAACATCGAAGCCGTCTGTTCCTCCGAGCTTGAAATTCGCGAGCAGGTCCGCCACACCGTCATTCACGAACTCGGCCATTACTTCGGCATGGACGAAGACCAGCTTCGTGACGTCTAGCCCCGGCACCTGAATCCACACCTTGCGGCCCTGTATCTAACCAATTAGACTTTTAATTATTCATTGCGAAACAGGGAGAATGCTGCCCGTTTCTGCCTTCACGGTTTCACTCGCACTTGCCATCATTACTTGGGGTGGGTCTCTCGTTAACCTCGAATGAGCTCGGGCTGCTCCGCAGCTCGGGAAAAGGAATTTATGAACACGAAACTCGCGCCGGAGCAGGCCTCGGGGCACGACGAAACTTCTGAGTGGCTGGAAGCGTTTGACGATATCGTTGCTGAAGAAGGCGCCCAGCGCGCTTGCGAGGTCCTGGAAGCTCTCAACGCCCGCGCCCGTCTGTCCGGCGTGGACGTTCCGGTTCAGCTCAATACGCCCTACGTAAACACCATTCGTGTCGAGGAAGAAGAGACTTATCCCGGCGACCGCTCGCTGGAGCGCCGCATCAAGAGCCTGATCCGCTGGAACGCCCTCGCCATGGTCCACCGCCAGAACAAGAAAGACCCGGGCATCGGCGGCCACATCTCTACCTACTCATCGATCGCCAGCCTTTTGGAAGTCGGCTTTAACCACTTCTTCCACGCCAACTTCGGCAACCAGCCCGGAGATTTCGTTTACTTCCAGGGTCACGCTTCGCCCGGTGTTTACGCGCGCGCCTTCTTGCTGGGCAGGTTGTCGGAGAAGGACCTGGAAAATTTCCGCCACGAGCTGCGCGACCAGCCCGGACTGTCTTCCTATCCGCATCCCTGGCTGATGCCGCACTTCTGGCGTTTCCCGACCGTCTCCATGGGCCTGGGTCCCATCAACTCCATTTACCAGGCGCGCTTCATGCGTTACCTGGAGAACCGTGGCATCATCCCGGTCACGCCGCGAAAGATTTGGGCCTTCGTCGGCGACGGTGAAACCGACGAGCCTGAGACCCTGGGCTCACTCACCCTCGCATCGCGCGAGAAGCTCGACAACCTGCTCTGGGTCGTCAACTGCAACTTGCAGCGTCTCGACGGACCCGTGCGCGGGAATGGCAAGATCATCCAGGAACTCGAGGCCGCCTTCCGCGGCGCCGGCTGGAACGTCATTAAAGTCATCTGGGGCGCTGATTGGGACGACCTCCTGGCCCGCGACAAGTCCGGCCTGCTCTTGAAGCGCATGGAAGAGACGGTGGACGGCGAGTGGCAGGCGCTCAAGGTGAAAGGCGGCGCCTTCATTCGCCGGGAATTCTTCGGCAAATACCCCGAGCTGCTCGACTTGGTTTCTCACCTCAGCGATTCCGATTTGGCATCGCTTCGTCTCGGCGGCCACGATCCGCAAAAGATTTATAACGCCTACAAACGGGCGTACGCGCACAAGACCGGCCCCACCGTGATTCTTGCCAAGACCATTAAGGGCTACGGCCTGGGTTCGGCGGAAGCGCGCAACGCCACGCACCAGGAAAAGAAGCTTACCGACGAGCAACTCGCCGCCTTCATCAAGCGCTTTGAAATCCCCATTCCCGAAACCGCCGCCCATGCCGGCGAGTTCTACCGCCCTCCTCAGAACAGCGAGGAAATCAAGTACATGAAGCAGCGCCGCATCGATCTCGGGGGCTACATCGTCATCCGCGAGGATGGCGACTGGAAGCTCACCGCGCCCGCCCTCGACACGTTCAGCGAGTGGCTGGAAGGTTCCAAGGGGCGCGCCGTTTCCACCACCATGGGCTACGTCAGCATCCTGCGTCACCTGCTGAAGGACGCCAACATCGGCAAGCTCATCGTGCCCATCGTCCCCGACGAAGGCCGCACCTTCGGCATGGAATCCATCATTCGCCAGGTCGGCATCTACGCCAGCCAGGGCCAGCTCTATAAGCCCCACGACCAGGACATGCTGCTGTATTACCGCGAAGCCAAGGACGGCCAGATCCTGGAAGAGGGAATTACCGAAGCCGGTTCGATGGCTTCCACCGCTGCCGCCGGCACCGCCTACTCCAATTACCACGTGCCCATGATTCCGTTCTTCACCTTCTACTCGATGTTCGGGTTCCAGCGTGTCGGCGACCTCATCTGGGCATTTGCCGACGCGCGCGGCAAAGGCTTCATTGTCGGTGGCACTGCTGGACGCACTACGCTCGCCGGCGAAGGCCTGCAGCATTGCGACGGCCACAGCGTCGTGCTCTCCAGTGTCGTGCCCACCTGCGCGACCTACGACCCCGCATATGTTTACGAGATCGCCGTCATCATTCAGGACGGCATCCGCCGCATGTACCAGGAGAGGGAAGACCGCTTCTACTACATCACTGCCTACAACGAAGACTATGCCATGCCGGAAATGCCCCAGGGCGTCCAGGAAGGCATTCTGCGCGGCATCTATAAGCTGAAATCAGCTCCCGCCGCCAAGGCTAGCGTGCAGTTGTTCGGCAGCGGTACCATCCTGAACGAAGCGGTGCGCGCGCAGCAAATCCTCGCCGAAAAATACAGCGTGCAGTCCGACGTGTGGAGCGTCACCAGCTACAACGAGCTTCGCCGCGACGCCCTTGCGGTCGAGCGCTGGAACCGCCTGCATCCCTCCGAGCCGGAGAAGAAGCCGTACATCCTTACCGCCCTCGACGGCGCCGATGGCCCCATCATCGCCGCCACTGACTACTTGAAGATCGTTCCTGACCAGCTTGCCCCCTGGTTGCTATCGCGCCTGGAATCGCTCGGCACCGACGGCTTCGGTCGCAGCGACAACCGCCAGCACCTGCGCCGCCATTTCGAGGTTAACGCCGAATCCATCGCCGCCGCCGCTCTCTCGCGCCTGGCCCGCGAAGGCAAGTTCGACGTCGGCCGCGCTCAGAAAGCATTCGCTGAGCTCGGCCTGGATACCGAGAAACTCGATCCCGCCCGCGCCTGAATCGGGAAGGGCACATTCAATGGCTTGGGTACTTTCGTCACCCCGTTTGTGACCAGCATCACCGTCTGGATGGTTGGGCGGGTGCACGCTCGGATGTATGAAGGCAAATTTATCGCGCTGGGCCTTCGTCCCAATCTTCATTCTGCTCTTGTGGTTTGCCTGCACGCGCGGACCGCAGAAGGGGCCGCCGGCAGCCAGCCCTACCTCGGGCGCCGAACTCTACGCCGCAGAGTGCGCCAGCTGCCACGGCGTCTCCGCCAAAGGTGATGGCCCCGCGGCGGCTGCGCTCAAGGTCCCCCCGCCCGACTTGACGGTCCTCGCCAAGCGCAACGGTGGCCGTTATACCGACGGCCAGGTGTACCAGATCATCGAGTGGGGAGGCGCCATTGCCAGTCACGGCTCGCGCGAGATGCCGGTTTGGGGCGTGGCTTTCCGTCCTCTCAGCAACGAGAACCAGAAGCAGGTTTCCGACCGCATTCAAGCGCTCACCGACTACATCGGCACGCTGCAGGTAAAGTAGCCCGTCTACAACGTCGCCGCCCGCGTGCCCGTGTTAACCTCGCATATAGAGGATGGCAAAAGCTCGGACAATCGGAACTCTCTACGGCGGCCTCGGCATGGTCTCTTTCAGCCTGACGCTGCCCGCCACCCGTGCTGCTGTGCTTCACATCCATCCCGCGGTTGTCGCTTTCGGACGTCCCGTCGTCGCTGCCGTGCTCGCGGCTATCCTGCTCATCGTGACCCGCCAGCGTCCGCCCGCTCGCCGCTACTGGGGCAGCTTCGTCCTCATCATCATTGGCCTGGTGATTGGCGTTCCGCTGACGTTTTCCTGGGGCATGCACGCGCTGCCCTCGGCGCACGGCGCCATCACGCTCGGCTTGCTTCCGCTGGCGACCGCGCTGGTTGCGGCGTTGCGTGCCGGAGAGCGGCCGTCGACGCGCTTCTGGGTCGCCAGCGCCATCGGCAGTGCCGCCGTTCTCGCATGGGCCTGGATCAACGGCGCGGGAAACATTCAATCCGGCGACATCATCCTTCTGCTCTCGGTGGCGGCCTCCGCCCTCGGTTACGCCGAAGGCGCCCGCGTTGCCCGCGAGATTCCCGGATGGCAGGTGACCAGTTGGGCTCTCGTCTTTGGCGCGCCCCTGCTTATCATCCCGCTTGCGCTCGCGATGCGCGCGCATCCACCCGTCGCCGCGACGCCCGCCGCCTGGAGCGCGTTTGCCTACATCTGCCTCGTCAGCCAGTGGCTCGGTATGTTTGCCTGGCTCAAAGGACTCTCTACCGGAGGGATCGCGCGCATTGGCCAGACCCAGCTCCTGCAGCCGTTCTGCACCTTTGCCTTTGCCGCCGCTTTGCTCGGCGAAACGGTTACCCTACCCATGGTCCTTGCCGCCGGTGTCGTGGTGGCTGCGGTAGCAGTTGCCCGCAATGCTCCGGTTGAACTTCGTCACAGCTCCTATGACAATGAACCTGATGTCAATGAACCTGATGTCCTTGACGTCTGAAGCCTGAATCCTGTCTTCATGTCGCACAAAGACACAATCCGCAAGGAATTCACGCGCCAGGCGGAGGCCTTCGCCGCGCTTCGCGAACTGCACTCGCCCGAGCGCATCGACCGTCTCGTGAATGCCATCAGCCCCGCTCCGACCGAGCGTGCGCTTGAGATTGCCACTGGTCCCGGCCACGTTGCCATGGCCCTGGCACTGCGCTGTCGCGAGGTTGTTGGCGTCGATCTCACCGACGCGCCCCTCGCCATCGCGGAGCGCACACGCCGCGAGCGCGGCCTCGACAACATTCGTTTGCAACGCGCCGACGCCGAGCAACTCCCTTTTGCCGACGACGAGTTCGACATCGTCCTTTGCCGCTTCGCTCTTCACCACTTCGAAGATCCCGCCGTTCCGCTGAGGGAGATGATTCGCGTGTGCCGCCCGGGCGGGCGCATCGTGGTCGAGGATCTTGCCGCCAGCGAAATTCCCGGCCGCGCCGCCTTCTACAACCACTTTGAACGTCTGCGCGACACCTCGCACACGCGCGCGCTCTCCATAAGCGAACTGCTGTGTTTGTTCGGCACGCATGGCCTGGAGATTGACTCGCTCTACACTGCCGACCTGGTGCAAGCGGCGGAACAGTGGCTCGCCAACTCGCACACTCCTCCCGATCGCGCCGCACAGGTTCGCGACCTGCTGGCTCGTGATGAGAGGGAAGACCTCAGCGGTACACGGCCCTTTCGTCGCGACGGCGAATTGTTCTTCACCCAAAAAACTCTCGCGGTGGTCGCCCGGAAACCTTGAACGACGCAACCGATGTCCGAACCGGCCACTCCTGACCGATCACCGCAAACCGCTTTTCACGGCGCCTTGGCTGCGACCACCCCAATGTTCGCAATGGTGGCGCCTTTTTTCATCGACGGCACGGCGCAGACATACAGCACCACGCCACTGGCTGGCGCGCGGGCGTCGAGCACCGTCTTGCCGAAATAATCGGTGACGTAGCCGATTCTCATCCCCTGCTGCACGTACGATCCGCGCTTGACCGCGGG
>DASSIZ010000129.1 GCA_035691485.1 Terriglobales bacterium | reverse complement strand
TGGCCCGCTCGTGTCCCGAAGTGTACTTCCACGAATTGCGCAGCAGATTCTCCAGCAGGATCCGCAACAGCCGCGCGTCTGCCTGTACCGGGTTGCAATGGCCAACGATGAACTCAACGTTCCGTTCCGGATCGCTGCGTTTAATCTCGTAGGCGATCCGCGACACCAGCGTCGAGATGTCAACGTTCTCGCGATGCATGGAGACAGTGGTCACCCGCGACAGGTTCAGCAAATCCTCGATCAGCTCCGCCATGCGGCGCGTTGCCAGCATCACCTGCTCCAGGTATTCCCTGCCGGTGGCGTCCAGTTTGCCGGAGTACTCGGTCATGAGCATATGGCTGAAGCCGTTGATGACCTCCAACGGCGCCCGCAAGTCGTGCGACACGGTGTAGGAGAAGGTCTCCAGCTCCCGGTTGGCAACCATCAACTGCCGCGTGCGCTGGTTCACGCGCTGCTCCAGTTCGTCTCGCGCTGTTTGCAACGCGTGGTCGCGCACCTGGATCTGCGCCAGCATGTCATTGAACGCTTCCACCAAGGTTGCCAGTTCGCTGCGGTCGCCCGTGGACGCGGCGCGAATGGAGTAATTGCGGTCTCGTGAGACCTGGCGAGCCGTCTCGGACAGGCGCACGATGGGCTCCGCCACCGACCGCCGGAATCGCGAGGAGATCAGCAGCGCCGTCAACAGCGACAGCAGCAGCACCACCAATGCAATCATCGAATAACGAGTCAGCCGGTCGCTCAACTGGCGCAAGCTCGCCCGTATGTACACCGCGCCGATGGGCTGGTCCTGCAACAGGATCGATCGCACCAGCACGATCTCGCCGCCGCTGAACACTTGCGTCTCATTTTCGCCGGGCGCAAGCGTGGGAATCTTCACCATCTGTTCAGCCCCGGTGCGCGAATATTCGGCAAACATGCGGCCGTCGGGAGTCACAATGCCGGCCGAACGTATGCTGGGATTCGTACCCAAGGCCCCCAGCGTGCTCCGCGCTGACTGCGCATCGTTGAAGGTTACTGCCGAAACGCTGTTGGCGCCGATGGTCTGGGCCTGGGTGGAAAGATTCCGCACAATCGCCTGGCGGAACGTGACCTGGTCGTACGCGACAAATGCGGCGCATGCCAGCACCAGCGCCGCCGCGCTTACCAGCAGGTTCATCCACGTCAGCTTCCGCGAAATGGAATCTGTATTGAACATCGTCGCTTCGGTTTACGACTCCCTTCTCACGTTCGTCGCCACCTTCAGCAGTTCCGAACTGAGCGCCAGGCCGGACTTCTCCGCCGCCGTCAGGTTCACCTCGAACCTCACCCGCTTGCCTTCCGGCACGAACTGGATCATTCCTCCGTTGTCCACGAAATGCGGCATGTCGCTGACCGTCAGCGTCCCCGGATCCATCTCCGACAAAACGCGCTTCAGCTTCGGCTCTTCGGAAGAGCTTATGAAGAGGATGCGGCAACCCGACGCTTCTTTTGCGGTCGCCACTCGCTTCAGGACTACCGGTTTGCCACGGATCTTTTCGCCGGAAACGGTGGTCTCCAGCGCCGACCCGAATGGATCGCGCCCGAGGACGCAAACGGTGAAGCTCGGGTCGGTACGCTCCGCCGCCGTGGGCCAAGTCACAAACTTCGCGAAATTGAACAGGTACGCTGCTTTGACCTGGTATTCCGTCGCCTGCTCCGGCGGCACGACGCTGGTCAGCGCCATCGCGCACGAAGCGCTCACCAGGGCGGCAATCGCCAGCAGGCGGGTCATGCCATGCAGGCGTGGGCGCGCGGCTCTCACCCGCGTTCCGCGTGCGCTTGCGATCGTGCTGTGCTTGCGGTTCATGGCGTAGCTTGAACTGCCGGGATAAAGCCGTCCCGTGCCGCTTGTTTTCGGGATGTAGAACAAGCCATCACTGGTTGCGCCTGTCATCCGCCGGCGGCAGCAGAACGATATTCCGTTCCTGGTACCGACGATCGTCGACGACGGAAAGCTTCCGCCGGGCTCACTTTGTCCAAGTGGCCTTCACGTAGCCGGTGCGTCGAATGCCCACCGGCGTTTGGCCGGGATCGCCGGTACCCCACTCCAAATGATGCGGCTGCAGCAGGTTCTGACCCACCACTGAAAACTCCCAGTTCGGGTTCGGCTTCCACCCCAGCCGCAAATCTACCGTGTGATAAGGCTTAACTTTTTGCGCGGGCAGCACGCTGGCATAGCGGTAGAACTGGTCAAACTCGAATTTCTTCGGCAGGTTGAACATGGATTGGATTTCCACCATGTGCCGGGGCGTGGAGCCTTCATAGGTTTTCACCGACCCGGTCGAACTAATATCCGACGTCGCACCCACGGCATGCAGGTCGGTCGCGACAAAGGAATAGGACCCCGCCAGCTTCCACCAGTGCGCCACCGTCCAACTTGGCGCCACCTCGAATCCGTTCGTAGCTCCCGAGATCTGGTTGGTATACGGAATGGTGATCACCAGGTGCGGGGGTGGCGGCGTGGTTTCGACACTTGACACAGGTGCGCCAAAACTCTGCAGGTCGCGATAGTCATTGTGGAAGACGGAAAGATCCACGTACAGGTTCGACCTGATCAGCCTCCGGTATCCCCCTTCGTACCCGATGGTCGGCTCCGATTTGAAGTGAGGGTCTCCCGCGACGCGCAGCAGGATCAGCGGCGTGGCAGACAACTGCCCTGTCAGTTCAAATCCTTCCTCAATCCGTGACGGCGTGGTCACAGCTCGCGTCACCGCCGCCCAGAAACTCTGGTGATCGCCCGCTGTCCACAACACTCGCGCCGTCGGCAGGATGTCGAAGCCGCTGAAATTGTTGTGCTGCAGCTTGGCGCCAAAGGTGAGCGACACCCGGTCACCGGCGAGATGAATCTCGTCTTGCGCAAAGCCGCTGTAGATGTCGTCGGTCTCGAGGTGCGGGACGAGGTCGATCGCTGGCTGCTTCTGCACGAACCGGTTCGGACTCCATCGCAGGCCTCCTCCCCAGATGATTTCGTGCCGCCCGGCAACGATGAAGTGGTGAATGAAGTCCACGTCAATCGTGTTGCGCGTCTCGCCCAGTTGCGAGCCGATGCGAATCGTCCGGTCGAAATACGTTTCCAGGTAAATGTCCGATCCATGGCCCAAGTCGCGCCGCCAGCGCGCCAGCACGTCTCCGCCGGCGACCACGTCGTTCACGTCGGTGGTGCCGATCCGGTGTGGCGAGTCGCCCCGGTACATATCTCCTTGCACCATGACCGCGTCGCGCTCATTCGGCTTCCAATCTGCACGGAAACCTCCGCGTTCCTGGTGCCAGTCATCGAAGTTGTCGGCATCGCGGTGGAATTCCGCACCGCGAACAAAACCTTTGGCGAACAGGCGGTAGTCCAGGCCGTGGCCGTTTCCGCCGCCATACTGGACGGTGCCGTTGAAGCGGTCCACGCCGCCGCCTAAGGCCGACACCAGCGGGCCGTGCGTCTCCGCCGCGCTTTTCGTAATGATGTTGATCACTCCATTGGCCGAGTTCGCGCCCCACACCGTCCCGCCCGGACCGCGGATCACCTCGATACGATCGATGTCTTCCAGGGGCACATCTTGCACGTCCCAATAGACACCCGCGAACAGCGGTGTGTACACGCTGCGGCCGTCGATCAGCACCAGCACGGATTTGGAGAAGTTGTTCTGCAGCCCGCGAATGCCGACCGCCCAGGTGGTTGAACTGATCCGTCCCACCGCGACGCCAGGGGCCAACCGCAGCGCGTCCGCAAGGCTGGTCGCGCCTGACCGGCGAATGTCTTCCTGCGTGATCACGCAGATGGCCGCCGGAGTCTTCCATACCTGTTCCGGTTCCTTGCTGAAGGTGGTGATCTCGACGTTGCCAAGCTGCTCCAAAGTCAATGTTTTCAATTGATTGAATGTCGTCTGCTGCGCGGACACGGGGACCATCGAGCCCCAGCACGCGATTGCAATGAGGGCGGCGAACAGACGAGGTTGGATTCGTCGTGACATCCCCGAACATGACGCCGTTGCGTCCACGCGCAAAACGGCGTACAGATCCGCAAGGGGCCCAATCTACAACCTGCTTGGACGCGAAACAATTCTGGATGCAGTTGCCGGCAGCTTTGGTTGTTCTTGTGAAAGCTCCGGTGTTTGCAAGGATGCTTCCCCCCGGACGCGTACGATCCGCATCCGTTTTCGGGGCACCTAGCTGGGTTACGAAATTTTTTTAACGCTACCGTTACTCACGACTCCGGGTATACTGCCGCCACCTTCGTGTACGGCAAACCCAAAGTACTCATCATCGACGATGATGCTTCCCACCTGAAGCTGTATGCATGGGTGTTGGAACGCGGCGGCTATGCCCCAGTAACCGCGCTGGTCGATGGCCAATCCTTGCAACTTCCGGCGGGCGATTCCATCCATGCCGCGGTGGTGGATTATAGCCTCGGAGGCAAGATCGGCGCCGTAGAAGTCATCGAGCGCATCAAGACGGCCTTCCCTGCCGCGCCCGTGATCGTCCTCTCCGACATGTTCTGGATGCCCGACGACGTGGCCCCCTTTGCCGCCGCCTTCGTTCGCAAGGGAGAGCCTGAGGTCCTGATCAACACCATCGCCGCCGTCCTGGACAGCAAAAATCCGCCGCAGCCCTGACTTGCACCTTAATCAAGTCGGCCTACGCAGATGTACGAATCCCGGCGCTTACCATGTAAAGTACCTCAGTGCGACAGTTGCCTGGAGTGGGCGTCGGGAGCTTTCACTCAGCTACTTAAGTACTCGGCACTAGGTACGCCCGTTGAGCCATGCCTGAAGACCGCTTCGACCTCGTCATTATCGCCGGCGGAATCGTCGGGCTCGCCACTGCGCTGGAAGTTACGC
>DASSIZ010000128.1 GCA_035691485.1 Terriglobales bacterium | reverse complement strand
GTTACTTGGTTACGGGTTTGTTAACAACCGGACAGCGGGCCAGGTGTCCGGGAGCGAGGTCAACCAGAGGCGGCATAGCGCGAGAGCAGTCGGGGATCCTGTCTCCGCAACGCGGCTCAAAGGAGCAACCCGGCGGCAAGGAAGTCAGCGACGGCACGGCGCCTTCAATAGCCTGCAGGGGGCGGTTGCGGTCGGTACGCAGCGTGGGAGCGGAGTGCAGCAGTCCGCGCGTGTAGGGGTGCGCGGGGGCGGAGAAGACGTCGCGCGCCGGGCCGAGTTCCACAATGTTGCCGGCATACATGACCGCGACCCGGTCGGAAACTTGCGAGACCACGGCAAGATCGTGGGAGATGAACAG
Source organism: Terriglobales bacterium (assembly GCA_035691485.1). Taxonomy (NCBI): domain Bacteria; kingdom Pseudomonadati; phylum Acidobacteriota; class Terriglobia; order Terriglobales; species Terriglobales bacterium. The sequence goes on along the minus strand of DASSIZ010000128.1, from coordinate 19,089 downwards.
CATGGCGAGATCGAACTTGCGGCGGAGTTCGGCAAGCAGGTCGAGGATCTGCGCCTGGATGGTGACATCGAGAGCGGTGGTGGGTTCGTCGGCAATGAGCAGCTGCGGGCGGTTCACGATGGCCATTGCGATCATGACGCGCTGGCGCATGCCTCCGGAGAGTTGGTGCGGATAATCGCGGGAACGGCGGTCGGGATCGGGGATGCCGACGTCACGCATGGCGGCGACAGCCAGCGACGCAGCTTGGGATGCGGTAACGCGCGCGGCTGGGCTCTTGCCGTCGAAGCCGGTGGTGCGATGGTGGACGGAACGATGGGCGAGCACGGCTTCGGCAATCTGGTCGCCGACGCGCATGACCGGGTTGAGCGCGGTCATGGGCTCCTGGAAAATCATTGCGATACGCACCCCGCGAAGGGCGCGCATCTGCTCATCGCCGGCGCGTAGCAGGTCGGTCCCGGAAAAACGGACTTCACCCTCGACCACCGCCTGCGGGGGAAGCAGCCGCATCACGGCCAACGCGGTGGCCGACTTGCCCGACCCCGATTCACCCACCAACCCCAGCACCTCTCCGGAATCTACGGTGAAGCTGACGTCTCGAATGGCGGGGGGCAGGAGGCGACCATCGTGCGCAGGGAAACGCACCACCAGACGATTAATTTCGAGCAGAGGGGGCACAACTACATCGTAACGCATTGAGTAAGCGGCGGTCGGTGGCAGGATGGTTCGGGCTGACGGCCTCACCAACAGCGTGTCGGCCTCGCGTTTGCTCGGGCTGCACCTGGTTTTGCGAATCCAGCCCAACGCTCACGCGTTGGGCTGGCGAAGCATGCCGGGCTCGCTGCGCTCGCGCTGGGTTGGCGGGTCACTTGATCTGGCAGTTCCTTGGGGTTGTTTCCCCAAGGCTTACGCGGTTGGGCTGGAACAGCGTTCCGGGCTCTGCGCTGGCGCTGAAGGCAAAATTCAGGCCGCTCGTTGGTCACTTGACGGGCAGACGGAAAACTACTTCGATTCGGTCTTGCTGACGTCGTCCGTCGCTTCCGGCGTAGCCTTGCCCTGATCCTTCATGCCTTCACGGAAGCCGCGGATGCCTTCGCCCAGGCCCTTTCCCAGTTCGGGAAGCTTCTTGGGGCCAAAGATGAGCAGGCAAAGCACGAGGATGACCAGCAGGTGGGTGGGTTGGAACAAACCTTCAAACATCCGAATCTCCTACAGGTTACAAGTGTCCGAGTGACTGAATTATACGATTAAACGCCGGATTATACGATTAAACGCCAGCTAACGGCGACAGCGGCCGCTCAGCCTCTGGGAATTTTAGACACCTCCGCAGGCCCTAAGTTGCAGAACTTCGAGCTAACGAGAGCATATCGTGCGTGTAGGAATGGTTTGGTGCGGCAGAAGCAGCTGCATATCGTCCCGGGGGCGCTTCGGCGTTTGCGGCGCAGCGCTCAAGAGCCCGTTTTTTTGGATTTCAGGGGCAGGCGAAACTCCGCAATGGACGCGGTTTTCGACGCTTTTTGCACATTGGGAAAAGGCAAGAACCCGCTGCAATTGCGGGCACAAGGCGGCGCGCCCTTCGCAAAAAGTGCGCCGCGGTCCGGTTCGCGGCAAAAGCTCGTCGAAGGGCTGCACAATTTCTCGGCATGAACTTGTGGACGGAATGTATTTGTTTGAAAGCAAAGAAGATAAATTGCTACACGCAGGTCTTGACTTAAAAATTGGCGGGAGTAAAAGGACACTCGTTCTTTGACAGTTTCTGAGTTTCGCCGGTTGGTGCAGAGTCCGGGGCTCGAGCCAAGTCACTGTACGCGCTCTCGAGGCGAACAGTACGGAAGGCAAGGCAAGGGTCTATAGCAAAGCGCTGGTCGAGGGGAACAGGAAACGCGGTCAAGAGCAGGATAGAGTCCCGAGGCGTCAGTCCGGTTTTTCCGGTTGGTGGCAAGCCCGGAGCCCGAGCTCGAAGGATCGCGCGTCGCGACCCGCAAGGGAGTGGCGAGAGCAGGTCAGCGAGGGTCTAACGCGAGCTGCTGGTCGAGGAGAACAGGGCCGACACAACTTCGGGACTCTTATGTTTTAGCCGCAAACCCTCCCCCAACCGGATCCGCATCCAAGACAAATTATGATCCGCAAGCTGAAATCCGGCGAATTCCGCCTCTATTCCCGTAAGAAAGATGCACGCACCGGACGGCGCAAGAACCTGGGCACGTTCAAGAGCCGCGAACAGGCTCAAAAGCACGAAAGGGCGGTGCAATTTTTCAAGCGCGCTGGGTAGTCCCGCCGCATCTGTTAGCTGAGCCGGTTGCGGCTTAGCTGGATGCGCGAGACCATCGATTTCCTCGTTGAACACGGTTACACGCTGCTGTTCGCCTGGGTGTTGACAGAGCAACTCGGGCTGCCAGTTCCATCTTTGCCGGTGTTGCTAGCCGCCGGGGCGCTGGCGGGCGCGGGAAAACTCAGCTTCGGCGTGGCGATTGCGCTCGCGGTGAGCGCCTCGATCATCGCCGACGTGTCGTGGTATGAGCTGGGAAAGCGTCGCGGCGGAAAGATCCTGGGGCTGTTGTGCCGGATTTCGCTGGAACCGGAGTCTTGCGTCCGGCGCACTGAAGATGCATTCCAAAACCACTCGTCGCGGTCGCTTCTGCTGGCCAAGTTCATTCCCGGCCTGAATACGGCGGCGCCGCCCATGGCAGGCATGACCGGCATGCGCCTGCCACGCTTCATCCTGCTGGATTTGATGGGCGCGCTGCTGTACTTCGGCGGGGCAGTCACGGTCGGATATCTCTTCAGCGAAAAGCTGGAGGACCTGGCGTTCTACTTCTCCCGCCTGGGCGATGTGGCGGTGGTTGTGCTGGTGCTGTTGTTTGCGGGGTATATCGGCAGGAAATACCTGGCGCGGCGGAAGTTCCAACGCGAGCTGTGGATGGCTCGCATCACGCCGGAGGAACTGAAGGCGAAACTCGACGCCGGGGAAGCGCTGGCCATCCTAGATCTGCGCCACCCGCTTGATTTTCTGCCCTATCCGCAGGTGATTCCCGGGGCGATCCGGTTCGCTCCCAAAGAAATTGAGCAGCGCCACAGGGAGATTCCGCGGGATCGCGAGGTCATTCTTTACTGCACTTGACCGAACGAAGCGACCAGCGCCCGGGTGGCGCAACAGCTGAAGCGGCTGGGGGTAACGCGGGTTCGCCCGCTGGCGGATGGTTTTCTTGGCTGGCGTGAGCGCGGATACCCGCTGCAGGATTTCTACGTAGAAGCGAAAGCAGCGGCAAGTTGATCGGGTAAGATGGGGAAGTCATGGCAGAATCCGTAGAACGCCGCAAGGGCGAGCGCCGCAAGGGCCCCATCCGGTCCGGGAAGGACCGGCGTGACCCTGCGGTTCCGCCCCCTCCCAATGCCACCCGTTCGGGCAATGAGCGCCGGCGGGCAGACCGGCGTAAAGGTGACCGTCGTAAGGGGGGCTAGGCAGAGTTTCCGACTTTTTCGCTTCGGTTCGGCAAGAACTGCGCCTACAATGAGCTTGCCTGCATCTATGTAGGCAAAGGCCCGCATTCGGGCACAGGCAGTATCCGCGTGGCGGAACTGCACTGGAGGTCAAAGTGAGCGTCGTACCCATCGGCGATTCCCGCCAGAAGATCACTACCCTTTCATTAACTGAAAAGAAGAACCGGCGCGAGCCCATTACCGCGCTTACCGCATACGACTACGCCACGGCGAGGCTGGTGGATGATGCCGGCATTGACGTCATCCTGGTCGGCGATTCGCTGGCGCAGGTGATGCTTGGCTACGACAACACGCTGGCGGTCAGCATGGAGGAGATGCTGCACCACACGCGGGCGACGCGTCGCGGCGTCAAGCGCGCGCTGCTGGTTGCCGACATGCCGTTCGCTTCCTATCACCTGGGCGCCGAAGAAGCGCTGCGCAACGCCTCGCGATTCGTGAAAGAGGCAGGCGCGGAGGCGGTGAAGGTGGAAGGCGGCGAGAAGCGCGTGGACATCATCCGGCGAATTATCGACGCCGAGATTCCGGTGATGGGTCACATCGGGCTGACGCCGCAATCTGTGCACGCCATGGGCGGCTACAGGGTCCAGGGCAAGACGTTGGGCGCGATCGAGCAATTGATGCGCGACGCGGTGGCACTGGAGCGCGCGGGCGTGTTCTCGATGGTGCTGGAAGGCATTCCGCGCGAAGTGGCAGCCATGATCACCGCGGAGGTGGGAACGCCGACCATCGGCATCGGGGCCGGACCGGAGTGCGACGGGCAGATTTTGGTCATCCACGACATGCTGGGACTGAACTTCGGCGCGCCGGCGAAATTCGTGCGGCAGTACGCAGATGTCGGGGCCGCGATACGCGGCGCGGTGGAGCAATACCGCGACGACGTGATTGCCGGCGGATATCCCAATGACCAGGAGTCGTATCACCTGCCGAAAGACACGCACGCGGCGCTGGAGACGATCCTGGAGCGCAAGCGCGGGATGAGAAGCGGAGATTAGCCGGACAAGGAAATGAAGAATTAAGAATGCAGAATGCAGAATGAGGTGTCGGCGGTCAGCCACCTGTTTTCTCATTCAAAATTCCGAGTTTTTCGTTGCGAATTGCCGGATCAGCGTTCATCTGGGTTCATCTGCGGCTAATTGTCTTCGTGAAAATCATCCCAAGCCCCGACGACATGCACCTGGCGTGCGGCCAGCGCAAGCGTGATGGCAAGCGCATCGGCCTGGTGCCAACCATGGGAGCGCTGCACGAAGGCCACCTGTCGCTGATTCGGGGCGCGCGGGTGCAGTCGGACGTGGTTGCGGTATCGCTGTTCGTCAATCCCCTGCAATTCGGGCCGAACGAGGACCTCGCCAAGTATCCGCGTAGCTTCGAGCGCGACCGCCGGCTGCTGGAAGCGGAGAATGTGGACCTTCTGTTTATGCCTGCCAACGAAGACATGTATCCGGCGGGGACGAGTACCTATGTCACGGTCGAGGGGTTGAGCGAGAAGCTCTGCGGACGATCGCGGCCGGGGCATTTTCGCGGGGTGACGACGGTGGTCGCCAAGCTGTTCCACATCGTCGAACCCGACCTGGCATTCTTCGGGCAGAAGGATGCGGCGCAGGTAGCGATCATCCGGCGCATGGTGCGGGACCAGAATTTTCCGGTGCGCATCGTGGTGTGCCCGATCGTGCGCGAGAAGGATGGGCTGGCCCTGTCGTCGCGCAACGCGTACCTCAACCCGGAACAACGGAAGCAGGCGCCGGTCCTTTATCGCTCGCTGACGCGAGTGCAGACCATGGCCGATACCGGCGAGCGCAGGGCGTCGAAGCTGGTCGAAGCCGGCAAGCAGGTCATCGCGGAAGAGCCAGGCGCGCGGTTGGATTACTTCGAGATTGTGAACCCCGATACGCTCGATCCCGTGGAAGACATTTCGCACGGGGCGTTGGTCGCGGTAGCAGCGCACGTGGGTACGACACGGTTGATCGATAACGTAGTGCTGCACGGGGCGGGAGAAGCGCGCGGACCGAATCTAAGTCAGAAGTAAGAAGTCAGAACAACATGGATGCCGTGTAGTACCCACTTTTTATTTCTGGCGTCCCGAGACAAACTTGTTTCCAGCGATCAGGTATCTCAGCTTGGCATCGGCAGCCTTCTTGATGCCCATGCGCGGCGTGGTCAGAACGCGGCCGGCGCGATACCCGTCATCCAGGATGGTGAGATCGGAAAAAGTGGTGAGGTCCTTGCCGTTGTCCCGCGCGCGCGTGATGCCGAGCGCCTGCGCCAGACGGCCGGGGCCAGTCGTTAGCAGGCGCAACTCGGTGATTTGCGGGTCACCTTCCGGGAAGGGAAGGCCGCGCGCCGGGAACATTCTCGCCAATCCCGTGACCGGTTCGAGGGCGCGAAACAGGACGCCTCCGGCTTTGCCTTCCGCCATGCAGGAGACGTTCAGGCAGTAATGATTGCCGTAAATGAAATACACGTAAGCGAAACCGGGCGCTCCAAACAGGACCATGTTGCGGGCAGTCGGACCGGCAGCACTGTGCGCGGCGGGATCGTTCTTGCCCAGGTAGGCTTCGACCTCAACGATTCTCCCGCCAACCAGCTTGCGCCCGTGCTTGCGGACCAGCAGCTTGCCCAGCAATTCGCGCGCAACCCGGCGCGGGTCGCGGTCGTAGAAGCGGCGCGACAGCGGGCGTGCGCGCGTAATGTCAAAACCGGGATCGCGCATGACGAAGTCAGAACGAAAAAGTAAGAAGTCAGAACTGCCGTTGTCGCAGAACTGTCCCGTTCTTACTTCGGACTTCTTACTTCCGATTTTATTGATGCCGGTTGAGCCTTATTTCAGGGCCGCGAGCACTTCCGCGGCATGACCGGCAGACTTGACGCCGCGAAATTCGTGCTTCAACTTGCCGTCCGGACCGATCACGAAGGTGCTGCGCTCGATGCCCATCACTTTCTTCCCGTACATATTTTTTTCTTTGAGCACGCCATAAGCCTGGGCAAGGGTCTTGTCAGAATCAGAGAGCAGAGTGAAGGGAAGCTGGAACTGCTCCTGGAATTTTTTCAGCGCGTGCGGGGAATCGGGCGAGGAGGCCACGATCTCGACGCCGGCTTTCTTGAACTTGGCGTATTCGTCACGAAACTCGGACGCTTCGACGTTTCAACCGGGCGTATTGGCCTTGGGAAAGAAATAGAGGACAACGCTTTTCCCGCGAAAATCCTTGAGCGAAGTGCTCTTTTCGTCCTGGTTGAGCAAAGTGAAGTCAGGGGCTTTATCATTAAGCTGCATGAGCATTCTCCAGCGGAAAGACATCTTACACCGCGCACTCGTTTTGGCGTTGTGCCTGGGGCTGGCGTTCAGCGCCGTGGGGCAGCGCACCCCGCGGAAGGCCAAGGGTCCGCGGGCGCTGGCGCTGGTGGAATGGCCAGCCAAGGGCGGCATCCCGCGCGTCATCCCGGTAACCATCCTGGTGGACGGACGCTACTACGATGCTTCCATCTACAAGGCGGACCCGGTCCCGATGGCCCTGGAACCCGGGAACGTGTACGAAGTGGAGCAGAGCGGCGAATCGATCGGGGTGGTGACGTTGACGGACGCGCGCCAGGCGAGCAACGGGGCGTGGCTCGCCGATACGCGTTTCCAGACCAACGAACAATTAGCGGCCGCGCGAAAGCCGCGGGATGCGGCGCCAAAGTCGGCGTCCGTGGGCGAAGGGCCCCCGACATTGCGTCGCGGCGGCAGGCGCTCCGGCCGCGACAAAGAATCGCCACCCACGCGCACGCCCCATCCGGAGTCTGAGCCCCAATCCACGACGGAGGCAGGGTCGAGCGATGGCGATGCGCCTCCGGTGCTGCGCAAGCCGGCGGCCGACAAGCAGCCGCCAGATTCAACCCCGCCCAGCGGAACGACGACCAAGGCCAGTGATTCTGCCGTCTCCGCGCCAGCCTCATCGCCAGCGCAGGCCACATCGAGTCCGCCCAAGCACGAGGACTCGGAACATCCGGTGCTGCGGCGCGGCCGCCCGACAGCGGAGCAGGCGGAGAATTTACCGGGCGCGGTGGAAACCAAGGCGCCTCCCAAGGCGCCGGCCGCGGCGGCAGGTCCGAGCTCATCCTCCACGAAGACGGTTGCAGCGGGCGCGGGTCGAATCCTGCCGGCAATTTCCGACGCCGACGGTCCGGAGCCGCACAGCTTTCTGGTGCCGTGGAAAAACGAGGACCAGGAGAAGCTGAAGGCATCCATGAGCAAGCTGGCCGGTGCAGTGTTACAGGATTGGGCGCGCGCACGCGGCGGCGCGTGCTGCGGGGAGTTGCAGGATGTGCAGATGCGAACCTTCGATCTCACCACCAGCAACGAGCCGCAAGTGGTTTTGATGGCGAGAGCCACAGAAGCGCCGGCGACGCCGGTTCGACGGGCAGGTGCAAGAACGAATTCGCAACCGCCTCCATCAAGAGATGGCCTGACCTACTGGATTACGCTCGTTGCGCGCCAGGATTACAACAACGAGCTTCGCAAGCTGAAGGTGTGGGCGACCGACAGCAAGCACCTCGACGCGTATCCGCGAGCGGAGCTGATTGACGCAGTGGATGCCGACGGCGACGGGCGGGGCGAACTGCTGTTCCGAGAAATCTCCGACGACGGCCAGAACTTCGCGCTTTATCGCGTCACGCCCGACATGCTGATCCAACTCTATAGCAGCGCGGAGCTGGAGCGGTGACAAGCAGTTAGGAGCTGGAGTTAGTCGCCAGGAGTTAGGAGCTATTAGCTAGTTAGCCCAACTTTTTGTCGAGGAGTTCATTCACCAGCGCAGGATTGGCCTGGCCTTTCGACGCCTTCATCACCTGACCGACAAAAAATCCTTTCATCGTCGTCTTGCCGGCGCGGTACTGCTCGACCTGCTTGGGATTGGCGGCGAGGACTTCGTCGATCATCCGCTCGATGGCGCCGGTGTCGGTGATCTGCTGCGGTTTTTCTTTTTCGTAAACTTCCGGAAAATCCTGCTTGCGCTCGAACGCTTTGTCGTAGAGGTCCTTCAGGATCTTGCCGGAGATGGCGCCGGACTCGACCAGGTCGGCTGACATGGCAACGCCTTTCATCGAGACCGGCGACTGCTCAATCTCCAGGCCCTGGGCTTTCAAGCGGCCCAGCAAGTCGCTGATCACGAGATTAGCGACGCGCTTGGGATTTTTCGCCGCGCGTGCCGCTTCTTCAAACTGGTCAGCCATGTGCCGGGTGCGCGTGAGGGTAAAGGCATCGTCTTCAGTCAGGCCGTAGTCGCGCATCATGCGCGCGCGCCGGACTTCGGGCAGTTCAGGAAGCATGGCGCGAATCTGCTGTTGCCAGGATTGGTCCACCACCAGCGGCAGCAAATCGGGTTCGGGGAAATAACGGTAGTCGTGCGCTTCTTCCTTGGAACGCATGCCGTAAGTTTTTCCTTCGTGCGAGTTGAAGAGGCGCGTTTCCTGGATGATGCGCCCGCCGGACTCAATCACGCCGACCTGGCGCTCGATTTCATACTCCAGCGCCTGGCGGATGAAGCGGAAGGAATTGACGTTCTTGATCTCGGTCTTGGTGCCGAGTTCCTGCTGGCCTGCCGGACGCACGCTGATGTTGGCATCGCAGCGCAGCGAGCCTTCTTCCATATTCACATCGCTGACGCCGGTGTAGAGCACGATCTCCTTGAGGCGCGTGAGGTATTCGTAGGCTTCGTCGGGCGAACGCAGGTCGGGCTCGCTGACGATCTCGATCAACGGCGTTCCGCAGCGATTCAGGTCGAGGTAGGTGCGCTCGGAGGAATCGGGAAAGCCCTCATGCAGGCTCTTGCCGGCGTCCTCTTCCAGATGGACGCGGGTGATGCCGATTCTTTTTGTTGTCCCGGTCGAGGGCGACCGGGCTCCATCGGGCCGGGCTCCGTCGGGGACTTCGATCCAGCCGAACTCGGCGAGGGGCTTGTCGTATTGCGAAAGCTGGTAGCCCTTGGGAAGGTCGGGATAAAAGTAATTCTTGCGAGCAAAAATCGAGCGCTCGTTGATGCGGCAGTTCAGCGCCATCGCCGCCAGCGTCGCGAACTCCACCGCTTTTTTGTTCAGCACTGGGAGCGCGCCCGGGAGGCCCAGGCAGACCGGGCAGACGTTGGTGTTGGGCGGATCGCCAAAGCGGTTGGCGCAGGAGCAGAAAATTTTGCTGGCGGTCAGCAGCTGGACGTGCACTTCGAGGCCAATGACGGGCTCGTATTTCGCTCGTATGCTGCGGGGGATGTCCGCCGTCGACGCCATTATTTGCCAGCCAGTTCCTTCTTCACGGTCTCGCTCACGATTTTGCCGTCGACGCGCGCGCCGGCAAACTTGGCCATCACGTTTTTCATCACCGCGCCCATATCTTTCATGTTGGTCGAGCCCATTTCGGCAATGGTGGCGCGGACGGTGGCGACAATCTCTTCTTCACCGGTCGCTTTCGGCATATAGGTTTCGATCAGCGTGATCTCGGCAGCTTCCTTGTCGGCCAGGTCCTGGCGTCCTCCCTTGGTGAACTGCTCGATCGAGTCCTTGCGCTGCTTGATCAGGGTGCTCAGAACCTGCAAGGCTTCGCGGTCGTCGAGCGGCGCGCGCTTGTCGATTTCCTTGTTCTTGAGCGCGCTCTTCATCATACGCAGCGTGGACAGACGGCGCTCGTCGCGCGCCTTCATCGACTCGACCATGTCCTTCTGGACCTGCTCGCTGATGCTCATGCGGTCTCCCCGTACAGGTTCGGAACAGTACCTCAAAGATGCGACCCATTATAGTGTTGCGTGGGGCTGCGCCGGGGTCTTATGATTCGCGCCAAAGCCAATTTTCAACCTAGCAGCCGTTCAGGAAATCAATCTCGAATAAACCAACTTCCGGTGGAGTGAAATCCGCCGCTGCCCAGCACAGGATGGCACCCATGTTGCGCAAGAACCGGCTTTTCACGCCGGGGCCGACGCCCCTTCTACCCGCGGCGCAGACCGCCATGGCCGCGGCCAATATCCATCATCGGACCGCGGATTTTCGCGCGCTCTACACGCGCGTGCTGGCGGACCTGAAGTCGTTCGTTGGAACGCAGAATGACGTGGTACTGATGGCGTCGTCAGGCAGCGGCGCCATGGAAGCGTCGGTGGCAAACCTGACCTCAGCCGGGGACAAAGTGCTGGTGCTCACGGCGGGAAAATTCGGCGAGCGCTGGACCGAGCTGGCCAAAGCGTATGGGCTTGCGGCGGATGTGGTGACCGTTCCGTATGGCCAGACGTTTGGCCTGGATGCGGTGCGCGCGCGGCTGACGCCGGAAGTTCGCGCCGTGTACATGCAGGCGACGGAAAGCTCCACCGGCGTGCGACACGACGTTGAAGGCGTGGCGCGGCTGGTGCGCGGGCCGGGGCACGACACGCTGCTCGTTGTCGACGCCATCACCGGGCTGGGCACGACGCGTTTTGACGTGGACGGCTGGGGCATCGACGTCATTATCGGCGGTTCGCAGAAGGCGGTGATGGTGCCGCCGGGCCTGGCGTATTGTGCCGTCAGCCAGAGGGCATGGTCGCGCATGGAGAGCGCGAAATCATCGCGTTATTACTTTGATTTGCGCAAGGAGAGGAAGGCGGGCGCCAAGGGGGAGTCGGCGTTCACTCCGGCCATTGCGCTGGTCGCTGCATTAGCAGCAGCGTTGGAGTACATTCGCGAGCAAGGCTCAGGCGACTTGGCGGCGGGGCGGGAGGCATTGATCGCAAACGCCGAACTTTGCGCGGAGATGACGCGCGCCGGAGTTCGCGCTTTGGGACTGAAGCTGTACGCGAGCGTGCCTTCGAATGCGCTGACGGCGGTGACGTCGCCGGAAGGGCTGGATTCCGGCGTGATCGTGAAATCCTTCCGCGAGAATTTCGGCGCGGTGGTGGCGGCGGGTCAGGGCGAGCAGATGAAGTCGGCGCTGTTCCGTATCGCCCACCTCGGGTACTACGATTACCTGGACACGATCGGCATCATCGCCGCACTGGAGCAGGTGATGGCGAAGATCCGCAAAGTGGAGTTCGGCGCGGCGGTGGCGGCAGCACAGAAGGCGTACGCGGAGAGGACCGCGAAGCCGGCGGCGACGGTAGCGCAGGGCGGAGGAAATGCATAGATCCTTCGCAACGCTCAGGATGACACTTGTTTAACGGCAGGGTTGAATTTCGAAACGCGGTAGTCTTATGAAAATTGTAGTAGCGGAAAAAATCTCTTCCTCGGCGCTCGACATTCTGCGCGAAGAAAAACAGTGGCGGGTGATCACGCCTGACCAGGTGGACGGCCGGCTGGCGAGCGAGGTCGCGGATGCTGACGCGCTCATCGTGCGCTCCGCCGTCCAGGCCGACGCGGCGCTGCTGGAGCACGCGCAAAAACTGCGAGTCATTGGGCGCGCCGGGGTCGGGGTGGACAATGTGGACCTGGAAGCAGCGACCCGTCACGGCATCGCGGTGATGAACACCCCGGGCGCTAACGCGGTGGCCGTGGCCGAACACACGCTGGCCATGGCGCTGGCCATGGCGCGTCACCTTTGCCGCGCCGACGCGCTTATGCACTCCGGCAAATGGGAGAAGAAATCGCTGCAAGGGACGGAACTGCGCGGAAAGACGCTGGGCATTATCGGGCTGGGGCGCATCGGCATGGAAGTGGCGCGCCGGGCACGAGCTTTCGGGATGAAGCTGCTGGCGCATGACCCATTTGTCTCGCCGGAAGTCGCGCGCGAGGCGGAGATCGAAGTGACGGCCCTGGAGAAAGTCCTGGCTGCCGCCGATTACGTTACGCTGCACCTGGCGCTCACACCGCAGAGCGCCGGCATGATGAACGCGGAGACCATCCGCAAAATGAAGAAAGGCGCGCGGCTGATCAACTGCGCGCGCGGCGAACTGCTCGACGAAGCCGCGGTGGCGGCTGCGTTGCGCGACGGTCACCTGGCCGGGGCTGCGGTGGACGTCTTTGCGGAAGAGCCGCCGAAGGACTCGCCGCTGCTCACCGCGCCGAACGTGATCCTGACGCCTCACATCGGAGGTTCCACGCACGAGGCGCAGGAAGCGGTCGGAGTGCAGATCGCCATCCAGGTGCGGGAGTTTCTGCGCCGCGGGGTGATGCAGAACGCGGTGAATGTACCGTCGGTGTCGGACGCCGAGTATGCCGAGTTGCAGCCGTACATGACGCTGGCGGAACGGCTCGGGTCCTTCGTGGCGCAGGCCGCGGAGGCGGGCCTGGAGGAGATCGGGCTGCAATACAGCGGTCCCATCGCCGGCGGGAAGACGCAACTGGTGCGCAACGCGGCGCTGGTGGGAGTATTGAATTCCGTGCTCGCGGAAAAAGCGAACCTGGTAAACGCGTCGGCGGTCGCGGAGGAGCGCGGCGTCCGCGTGCGTGAAAACGCCAAGCCGAAAGTATCGAGCGGAAGCGCAGGCAGCGTGGTCACGGTCCATCTGAAGACGCACGGCGGAGACCACGAAGTGAAGGGCACGGTGCTGCACGGCGTCTCACCGCGGCTGCTGTCGGTGGATGGAATCGACGTGGAAGCGCCGCTGGAGCGCAACCTGGTTTACCTGCGCAGCCGCGACGTGCCGGGAGTAATCGGGAAGATCGGCACCATCCTGGGCGAGGCCAAGATCAATATCGCGAATTTTTCCCTGGGACGCGCCGAGCACGCCGCGCGGGCTGCGGGGGCTTCCGCGTCGCAGGCCAAGGCCCACCACGGCACGGGCGGGGAGGCGGTCAGCGTGGTGCACGTGGATTCGCGCGTGCCCGATGCGGTGCTGCAAAAATTGCGCGCGCTCCCGGCGATCACGCTGGCGAGGGCGATACAGTTGGATTAGTGTTGTTGTTCCTGCTCGTGCCTGAGGCGCTTGGTCTCGGCGAGCAGCGACATGCTGTGCATCAGGTTTTGCAGGGTCACGATGCCAACCAGGCGTCCGCTGTCAACCACGGGAAGAACGGTCACGCCTTGCGAGGTGAGCTTGCGGAATGCGGAAGCGAGGGTGTCGTTGGCCTGGGAGGACGAAAAGACCCGGTTCATCACCGACTGCACATAGCCATTTCCGCTGGAACGCATGGCCTCCAGAATCTTCTGCCGCGAAATTACGCCCACCATGTCGCTGCCGCGGACAACGGGAAAATCGTCCTGCAAGGTGTGCACGGCCTTGTGCAGCGCGCCTTCCAGCGTGTCGGCGGGCGAAAGCGTGGAGAAATCGGTGAGCATCACGTCTTCCAGGCGTACCTGCTCGAGGACCGATTGAAACACCGCGGAGCGGTCTTCCAACTGCGCCGCGACAAAGAGGAAGAACCCGACCAGCATCAGCCAGGTGTTCCAGATGCCGGCCAGGATGAAGGCCATGGCGAATCCCTGGCCGATCGAAACCGCGCGCCGCGTGGCGCGCACATGATCCATGCGGCGGGCCAGTATGGCGCGCACCATGCGTCCGCCGTCAGCGGGATACGCCGGCAGCAGGTTGAAAACCCCGAGGAACAGGTTGATCCAAAAGAAACTGCGCGGCAGATTGCCGGAATACACGAAGGGCTGTTTCCAGAGCGCGGCCTCGGGGGCGATGCTGAGCACGATTGCCGCTGCCAAAAACGCCAGCAGCAAATTGACGAGGGGACCCGCGAGCGAGATGCGCAGTTCGCGGTTGGGCTCCAGCTTTTGTCGCGACGGTTCCTGCAGCAGGCTCACGCCGCCGATCGGCAGCAACACCACCGAGCGGGCCGGCACGTGTTGCTGGATGGTCGCCAGCATGTGTCCCATCTCGTGCAGGATTACCGACGCCAGCACCAATCCCACCAGCGCGAATCCGCGGCCAAGGCTGGCGGCGCCCAACCCGGATCCTTCCGTCATCCACACGTACATCAGCAGGAAGGCGAAGGTGAGATGAACGCGAATGTCGATGCCGAAGACGCGACCGGCGGGGAACGACCAACTTCTCATTTGGACCGCACCTGCTCCGAATCCATTGTATCTGGTCGAGGGGAGTTGAACGAGGGCTATCGCAGTGCCGGTTCGGTGGCGAGGTCTTGGATCCGGAGCGTGAATAGACCGACCGACCGAGAGATGGATAGACTCGCAGCATGCGCGTGATCGCCGGCCAATATCGCAGCCGTCGGCTGCGCTCGCTGCCCGGCATGGACATCCGTCCGACTTCGGACCGGCTGCGCGAAACCTTGTTCAATGTGCTGACCGCGGGAAGTCCCGAGGCGCTGGCCGGAAGCGTGTGGTTGGACTTGTTCGCCGGTACAGGAGCGGTCGGCATCGAGGCGCTGAGCCGCGGAGCGGACGCGGTGTATTTCGTGGAGTCATCGCCGCGCGCGGCGGAGGTGATCCGCGAAAACCTGCGCAGCCTCGGCATCAGGGAGGGGTTCGAAGTTAACGAGCGCGAGGTGCCGCGGGCACTTCGCCTGCTCGACAGCCAGGCCATTGCCCCCAGCCACGTTTTTCTCGATCCGCCCTACAGCATGCAGGAAGCTTACGACGAGACGCTCGGGTTCCTGTCGCAGTCGCGGCTGCTGGGCGACCACACCATTGTGATTGCCGAGCACGAGAAAAAGTTTGATCCTGGAGAACGTTTTGGCTCGCTGCTACGCTCCCGGTTACTCAAGCAGGGAGATGCGGCGCTCAGCTTTTACCGGCGCGGCGCGTGATCGCGCGAACGGCTGGGGTCCGCTGCAGATGGGATTCCGGTCGTTTGAGAGCTGCCCAGGAGAGGGCGCCTACCTGGGAATCCGCACATGGTCACGGGTTCAGGCGGAGTGGATGGCACGCGCCGCGAACTCAATCTACATCAATAGTTCATCAGCGCGGCGGACGATTGGGTGCTGGCGCTCCGCCAGGTCGTTTTTCACCTGGTTCAGTCCGAAGACGCATTCCTCGAAACGCGCCGACAACTTGGCAAACAGTGGCGCGGCTTTCGCGTACTCGAAGAATTCAAACTTGGAGACGATGTAGTAGCTTTCCTTGCCGGCGCGGATGAAATCGACGAAATTTTCCAGCCGCTGGCGGCGCAGGCGCCAGTGGTTAATCGCCTCGGGGAACATGCCGGTGAAAAACAGGCTGTAATCGCCGATGTGCTTGCGCACGGCACGTTCGCGGTCGAAGGACGGCGCGTCACCGAACACGGGGTCAGCCTCGATCAGCATCTCGCCGACGTCGTCGAGCGGCCGCCCGGCAGCATTGCGTACGCGGTGCAACTGGTCGACCTCGGTGAACTCGGTGAGCATGTTAGCGATGTACTCGCTTAACTGCGGATCGCGCAAACCGAGGGTATGGTGGAAGTGTTCGCTGACCAGTTCGAGGAAGAACTGCTGCAGAGGATGCGATTCGGGAATCAAGTTCCTTTCCTTCCCGGTGTCTGCCCGGTAGATACCTCAACTCAGTCACAGGCGCAAGTGACTTTGGGAACTACCGCAGGTGACCTGCATTGCCGGCACCGGCGCTTTCCAGAGGGTACTTGCTTAGACGAAACCGGCGCGCCTTGGGGTTGGTGCATGCCGCTGAAAACGCGCGTGGAGCACCGGTTTCGGCAGCCAACCCGGGGCGCGAGTGCCAGCTCAGTTGTTTGCCGCGAGTGCATCCGGTATCTTTGCCGGATGCAACGACGGTGGGGATGCAAGCTGCTGTTCCTTCTTTTTTTGTCCAGTGCCGCCGCGTGGGCGCAGAAGACTTCCGGCGATGCCGTGATGGACCAGGTATTCGCGGTGCGGCGTTTTCGGCAGACCGCAATCTCGCCTGACGGCAAGAGCGTCGCGTGGGTGGAGAGGCTGGCTACTGCCGATGGAACGGTGACGGAGAATACGGGTATCTACGTGGAACGACTTGGCGACCGCAGCGCCCCGAAGCGGATAAGTGCAGCGTCGGCCGGCCCGCACCGGGAGGACGATATCGCGTGGTCGCCCGACAGCGCCAAACTCGCATTCCTTTCCGATGCCGAGGCGGCAGGCCAGTTGCAGCTCTATGTCGCCGACATTCGCTCGGGCACATCACGGCGGTTGACTCACCTGAAGGGAGATCTGAGCGCGCCGCGCTGGTCCCCAGACGGCAACATGCTGGCGCTGCTCTTCATCGCAGACGCGCCACGCGCCGCCGGGCCGCTGGTGGCAATGGAACCGGCCGTGGGCGTAATCGAGGACAAAATTTATGAGCAGCGCGTGACCATCGTGAATGCGGCGGGGGGCGAGCCGCGGCAAGTGTCACCCCCGGACATGTACGTCTACGAGTACGACTGGTCGCCCGACAGCAAGGAATTCGCAGCCACCGCGGCCCACGGCTCCGGCGATAACAACTGGTGGATCGCACAGCTTTACACGTTGCCGGCAGCGGGCGGGGAGATGAAGTCCATTCTCCGGCCGCCGCTGCAAATCAGCATGCCGCGGTGGTCGCCCGATGGCCGCAGCATCGCTTATATCAGCGGCTTGATGAGTGATTTCGGCGTCATCGGCGGCGACATTTACACCGTGCCTGCCGGCGGTGGTGAAACGCGCAACTTGACGCCCGGCATGAAAGCGTCCGCGTCATGGATCACATGGCTCACATCGGGACAGATCCTGGCGGTCGAGATTGCGGATGGCCAGTCTGCGATTGCCACCATCGATCCGAACACCGGCGGCACAAAGACGCTGTGGACATCGGCGGAGACAATCAATGCCGAGGGGGGTAGCCCGTCGGCATCGGCGACGCGCGACGGAACTGCCACGGCCGTGATCCGCAGCTCCTTTTCGCACCCGTTTGAAGTGTGGGCGGGACCGGTGGGCTCCTGGACGCAGGTGACACATGCGAATGAAGCGCTGCGTCCGTTGTGGGGCGAAGGCAAGAGCTTGCACTGGTTCAACGATGGAATGCGCGTTCAGGGCTGGCTTCTTTATCCGCAGCACTACGATAGCTCGCGCCAGTACCCGCTTATTGTGGTGGTGCACGGAGGGCCCGCAAGCGCCTGCCAGCCGACCTGGCCGGGAGCGCCGTTCGAAGCGCCGCTGGCCGCCCATGGTTACTTTGTGCTCTGTCCGAACCCGCGCGGAAGCTACGGACAGGGGGAAGCCTTTACCCGGGGCAACGTGAAGGATTTCGGGTATGGCGACTTTCGCGACATCATGGCGGGAGTGGACGAAGTGCTGAAGGAGGCCCCGGTCGATCCCCAGCGCGTCGGCTTGACCGGCTGGAGCTACGGAGGCTACATGACCATGTGGGGTGTGACCCAGACACAGCGATTCCGCGCCGCCGTTGCCGCCGCCGGACTTTCCGATTGGCTGAGTTATTACGGGGAAAATGATATTGACCAGTGGATGATCCCGTACTTTGGCGCCTCGGTTTACGACGACCCGAAGGTATACGAGAGGAGCGCGCCGATAACGTTCGTCAAACAAGCCAAGACCCCGACGCTGGTGGTAGTGGGCGAGCGCGACGGCGAGTGCCCGGCGCCACAGTCGTTCGAGTTCTGGCACGCGCTGAAAACATTCCACGTGCCGACGGAGCTGGTGGTCTATCCCGGCGAAGGGCACAGCTTCAGCCAAGTCGAGCACCAGCGCGACGTGGTACGGCGGATGCTGGCGTGGTTTGCGAAGTACATGCCGGAGAGTGCAGAACGGCGGTCGGAAGTGAAGCGCGGTCAGAAGTAAGAGTCACGGAGCTGGAAGCGCAGCGGGTTATGGACTCCTTAGGTCCTCGCCGGCGTTTCCCCCGGCGGCTAAAGCCGGTCATCTCTGCTGCAACCAGCAGCAGATAGCAGCACGAATCGAAACTTGCCGATCCCGCGAATTGTGAAGTTCTGGTCGTGAGCGGCACGTCGCGGGCGACGTCGTGTGGATCAGTATTCGCCCAAAAGTAGTTTCCGAGTATGCCGGCACGACCAATTTGGCATCAGATGCTGCCCCTCCAATGCAGTTCTTTTTCCGCCTCCAGCCAGTGCTGCACCTCGTTCCCATCTTTTCTTCCGCGCTGCTCGTAGATTTCGTATGCCTTACGTCGAATGATTTCCTCTTGGGGGGCGTTCGTGCCCATCGGATCAACCGCCATTAAACGACCGGCCTGATCCGGTAGCACAGGGTCCGAGTGGTTCTTGGCCTTCTTTGCTGCCATGTGGATGTTCTCCCCAAAACGGTAGTAGAAGAAGTTGGCGCGTGGATTGAAGATGTGATGGTTTGCGGCTCGATTCCGTTGCGCGGCGTGTGGAATTTTAAAATCGTACGTGCAGTAAGGGATTCGGAACGCGCCTATCACTTCCGGTTAATCCGCGTCCTTCAGCCGGTTGGGCCAGGACGGATCTGGCAGTCGGCAATCGTTCCGCTGTCGTAGTCGTCCTCGAAGACCCAGGCGCCGCTCCGCCGGGCCCACTCGAGCAACGCGAGGCGACGGCCCACACTCACGGTCCTCGATCAAGCAACCATGTGCGAGTTCTTAGCCGCCGGGCATTTTGGACGGCATATCCGGCGCATGCGTGAGCTCTATGCCGGGCGATTGGCTGTCTTGCGTTACCGTGAGTTTCACGCTCGGAAAACTGAGCTCGGAGGGATTTGACGAGTTCATCAGGAACATCCGCGGGAGTGCGGCTCAGGCCGGTTGCCAACTAAAGCACCAGCCTTTCTCGTTACCTGCAGGACTGGCTCACTGCC
>DASSIZ010000127.1 GCA_035691485.1 Terriglobales bacterium | reverse complement strand
TAGGCCCGGCCGGCTCCGTAGGCCCGGCTGGCTCCGTAGGCCCGGCCGGCTCCGTAGGCCCGGCCGGCTCCGTAGGCCCGGCCGGCTCCATCGGCCCGGCTGGTTCCGTCGGCCCGGCTGGCTCCGTCGGCCCGGCTGGCTCCATCGGCCCGGCTGGCTCCCTCGGCCCGGCTGGCTCCCTCGGCCCGGCTGGCTCCGTAGGCCCGGCCGGCTCCGTAGGCCCGGCTGGCTCCATCGGCCCGGCTGGTTCCATCGGTCCGGCTGGCACGATTGGCCCGGTTGCCACTGGCGGCAACTAGGGTCCGCAAACAACCAAAGCTCCAATGAGAAAGCGGGCTGCATCGAAGATGCAGCCCGCGCTGTTTGCGCGAGTGAGGTGCTGGCGCTACCACAGACGGCGCGCTATAGCGGTTGTCAATGGGTCAAGCCAAACCGCAAACACACTTCTACGCGCGCCATGGATTTTCGCTGTTCCCGTCATGCCATCCAGATATCGTCCGTCGGGATTCTTGACTTCCACCGTTACGACGAAGAACTCAGGAGCTTTTGTTCCTTTGTAGTCAGGCGTGGGCATGAGCCCTGCATCGGGCTGCCGCGAGGTCGGTGAAATCGAGAGCACGGTCCCGTTAACGCCCATCCATGCGCTGTCCATGCGCAGCACGGTATCGTGAATGCGTAGCAGTTTCTTCATTTCGTTCTCGGGCACGAAGATGCGCGCCCGCACCGTCGAAACATCGGCAACCTCCGCAATTTCGTCGCCTGCACTGAGCCTCGCTCCCAGCAGGTCATGGAGCCGCGGCGTGATCACGGTTCCGGCGAACGGACTGACGATTGTCAGCTGCTGTTCTCGATTCTTCGCGCTGGCGAGGACAATCTTCGCTTGGCGCAGTTTCTGATCCGCGGCTGCCATGTCGGCATACTGGAGCTGCGCATTGAATGCTCCAGCTTCTGCCGTACGGTATTGCGCCGCAGCCAGCGCCGTTTGCCCCTGGATTCCCAGGTCCCGCAGCCGCGCAACTGGGCTGCCCGCTTCCACGTGCTCGCCTTCCCTCACGTCGATGTCGATCACTCGACCGGGCACTTGCGCCCGTATTACGGCGCGCTGTGCCGGTTCGAGCACGAAACGCTCTTGCACGGTCTCGCGGCGCAGCGGCAACAGACCTAAAACCAGCAGCCCTGCTGCGGCGGCCAGGATCGGTCTGCGCCGCGCACGCAACAGTTCTTTCTTGTCCACGTAAACGTCTTTCATAAACTTCCCCAGTTTCTTGATGCGACTCTTGAAGGTGAGCAGCGCCAGCGCCCCCGCAGGCACGAACGCCCACTGCGCAGTGTAGTAGTAGACGATGTGGTACAGGACTTTCACAAAGAACAGCAGCATCAAATAGCTGTAAGCGCCAGACAGCACCGCGTAAACTGAGTAGCTGATGGCGCGCCCGCGGTTGAGCGGTTGCACCGTCCCCGGCAACCGGAAAATCCGCGCGCGGATCCACGACACCAGCCACTGCGTCGCCACGACTTTTACGTCTTTGATGCCGAGGTACTCCGACATCATGATGTAGCCGTCCAGTTTTGCCAGCGGATTCCAATTCACAATCACGCAGAAGATGCCGCCGGAGAGGATAACCAGGTACGCCGCTTGGTGCAGGAGCGTGCCGGGCGGAGTCAACCACCAAACCACCGAGGCATACGTGCACATTACGATTTCCGACCAAACACCGAAAAACACGGTGATAATCCGTTCCCACCGGCCCCCATACACCCAGGCTTCGGAGATGTCGCAGAAGGCGCACGGGGCCAGGTACACCAGCATCGCGCCCATGCGGTGTACTTCTCCGCCAAAGTGTTTGCAGGTCAGCCCGTGCCAGGTCTCGTGAATCGATCCCAGGACCAGGAACGTCCCGAAGAAAAGCAGCACGTGACCGATCCCGTGGCCGGTCAGCTGGTAGAACTGAACGCTGTCGCTCCACACCTCCTGCCAGTGCGAACCCAGGATGATGCCGCAGACCAGCAGCATGAACAGCGACCAGTAGGAGAACCATCGCGAATAAATCCACGCGAAGTGCCGGTGCACCCAAGTGAGGTACTTGTCCGGGTCGAAACTCCACAGGATGACCATCGATAGGTCCCCTGCGACGCTGGGATCCTTCTGTTTCAGTTTGAGCTTGCGCTCATGCATGAGGTGATGACATAGCGCCACGCTCTCCTCTTGCGGCGTGCGATACCAGAACTGCCAATCTTCCAACATCTCGGCAAAGGCAGTCACGTCCTCGGTCGTGAGTTGCACGCCTAGCTGTGACGCCGCCACTTGTGCCACCTGCGCCGGGGTGCGCTGTCCATCGAACAGCATGGCAACCCGGTATTGCAGTTCAGTTACGCGGAAATAACAAGGTGGACGGCGGCCCGGGATCAGCATGACAAAGATCTTGCCGTCACGTTCCTGATGTTCGCGAACAACCAGTCGCGGGTGCGGACGCGGCAGTGCCTGCCGCTGTGACAACGCCGGTACTTCCTCCGCCGATTCTTCCAGGACTCGAGCCAGGTTCATTGTGGCTTCACGTTGATGTTCACAGTCATGCCGGGGCGCAGTTCCTTCGGCGGTCCCACCACCTGCGCCTGCAATTCAACAGTGCCGCTAGCCGGATCCACCACCGGACTTACCAGGGTCACCTTGGCCGCGTGCTCCTCGCCCTTTTCAAATGCTACCGATACCTGCACCACATCGCCTACCCTGACCCTGTTCACGAATTCCTGCGGCAGCGTGAACTTCACGTTCAGCGGCTCCGTCGCCGTCACCCAGAAGAGACGATCGTTGAGGGTCACGCGCTGGCCCACCCTGACATAGCGTCGCGCCACGACACCATCGAAGGGCGCCAAGATGCGCGTCTTCTCCAGTTCCAATGCCATGGCTTTCGCCTGTTGTTGTGCTTCCTTGGTGGTCTGCGCCTCTCTCTCGGCTTGTTGCTTTGCTCCCTCGAGCCTGAAACGCGCGTGCTCCAGTTGCTGCTGTGTGATCAGCTTGTACTTGTACATTTCCTCGTCGCGGGCCAGGTCGGTTGCTACCAACTGGATCTGGGTCCGCCAATTCTTCGCGTCTTCGGCCGCCGCGAGCGCTTTGGCAGTGGCTGCATCGTGCTGCGCCATCAGTTGGCGGTTATCCAACTCCGCCAACAGCTGCCCTTTGCGGACGCGCGTACCGACATCGGCCAGGATTTTCGCCACGACGCCTTCCCGCTGTGCCGCCAAGTCCAACTGGTTCTCGACCACCAGCGGCCCGGAAGCCTGGAACCCTTCGGAGCGCACAAGCTTGGGCGCCGGCGCGGCCGCCGGCAACGGAGCCGCCGCCGCAGCCCTGACCACAGTCGCGCGATCGCCGCTGCAACCCATGGCGATGACCGCCAGCACTAATCCAAACGCAAGCCATAACCAGGAACGCTTCACAACGCCTCCAAAACTCCACGAAAAGTCACAACCGAACGTGAAACTGAAATGTGTTTACTCACCATCCGAACCAGCCCCACAATTTCGTCCACAGCCACATCCCAAAGCCGCGAAAGACCACGTAGCCCGACGGCCTCCAGCCCACGCTCACCTTGGTGAGCCCCGACATGCCCGGCCGGATGAGGCCTTGCTGGTTGGGAATATCTACACGCGCGAAGAACACGCGCTTGTCTTCCTGCGCCTTGCTGACCGGGCTAATGATCTCCACGTGTCCGTGGAACCGGCGCAGCGGAAAACTGTCCAGCTTCACCGTGGCTGTCTGGCCGGACCGCAGCAGCGGGAGGTCGGTTTCATCGATCGCAACGTCCATCGTGGCATGCGAGGTGTTGATCACATTGGCGAAAGTTTCCCCAACCGCCAGCTTGGTGCCGGCCAGAGTGTCGACTTGCGGCGTTGCTACGACACCATCGATCGGGGAGCGTAGCTTCGTTCTTTCCAGGCGTTCGCGGGCGCGCGTGGTCTCCGCCTCCCAGTAATCGGCCTGCACGCGCTGTATGCCGGCCTCGGTGCCATCGTTGGCAGCCAGGGCGCGATTCATCGCCGCCTGTGCCGTTGCCCGCTTGGCTTCCGCCGCCGCTAGCGCCGCCCGGTGATCCCAGTCGTTCATGTCGGCCAGTACCGCGCCCTTGGCCACCTGGTCGCCTTCATGCACGTAAACGTTGCGCACGACGCCGTCGACTTCCGCCTGCACGTTGGAACTGCTGTGCGGCGACACGGTCGCGTCCCCTGCGACTCGCATCGGCAATGGCACGAAAAGAAGGAACAGCACGGCAGCGGCGGCCAGCGCCAGGGTTGCGCCTTTCCGTTGCCTCTCCATCGCCATGAATTGACGTTTTTTGTGAAGAATCGGCTCCAGCACGCCGATCAGCGGGACTTCCTCGTATAGCGAAGCGTTGCGCAGTGCGACCGTCGCCTGCGACGCCACCACGTTGATGAACTCGAACTGTGCCTCGCCCAGGAAATCGGGATTGGTGCTTTCAAAAACCAGCACTCCAAGCCGGCCCTGGTCATCGGCCAGCGGTACCGAATACCATGCCCGGACATTGCTTTCACGGAAGTAGTTCAGGAATTTCTGCTGCGTCTCCTCGCGGTCGGCTTCGACAGTGTCTCCACGCGCGACGACGTAGAGAGGCTTGTCGTATTGCGAGGCAAATTCCAGCGCTTCGCGCAGGAGCCGAATTTGCGGATCGGTATTGACGATCTCCAGCATTCCCGACACAGCCTTGAGCTGCAGCCGGCCCTTTCTTTCCATCGCCACCGCCGCGCGGTCGTAGGTCATGATCCGCTGCGGGCCGTTGACCACCACCTGCAGCACGCGCTCCAGGTTCAGAGTGGAGGTGATCTCGTGGCTGATTGAGACCAGGGTTTCCAGAATCTCGATCTTCTTCTCCGCCTCCAGCAGGCTGGCGTTGTGCAGCGCGCCCGAGGCGGTTTGCGTCATCATGGTCAGGAAGAAGAGGTCGTCCTCGTCAAAGGCGGCCCCGTTGTCCTTGTTGACGCACTCCAGTACCGCCACCAGCGACTCTTCGTAGACCACCGGCGCGGCCATGAGGCCAACGATTCTGCCAGCTTGCAAGTCTCCGTTGCGCTGCGCCAGGCGCGGATCGTTGGGATCCGCGACCAACACCGGTTCCCCCGCGTCGCCCATCTGGGCAATGATGGGACCGGCGGCACCGTCCAGCGCCACGGTCTCGTCTTCGCCGTCGCGGGCCATCAGCACCAGGTCTTCGTCCTGCACCATGTAGAGATTCACCGCCTGGCAGCTGAGCAATTCCCGGACTTTGGCGCAGATCGTGGGCATCAGTTCGTTGATCTGCAGGGTGGAGTTGAACACTTTTTCGACGTCATACAACTGCGTGAGACGGGTGATCGAGTCGAGGTTGCTGTTGCGCTCATTCTCGTAGGCCAGCGCAGTGGCCAGCGCCAGGGCGGACAAATCCGTCAATTGCTCCAGCGCTGCAATGTCATCTTTGTTCAACAGCTGCCCGAAACCGATGGCTTCAATCGCCCCCACCAGCAGCTCGTCGAGCAGGATGGGCACATACGCCACCGATGCAACTGTTCGCCGCACATCGAGGTGCGCATAGTGCTCCCGCGCAAGGGAAGTGCCGGAATACAACAGCGGCTCGCGGGTTTCCGCCAGGCGGGCCAGCGTCGCGGCGTCGGAAGATTCTTCCGCCGACACGTCGCCGACGGTTCCTTTCACCGACCAGGCCGGGCTGGCATCTTCGTTGTACAGGTAAACCTGGATGGCGCAACCCGGCAACAGCGCCGCTGCCTCCTGCGCGATCACCTGCGCACGAGGCGCGACCTCGCGCTCCGCCAGCAATAAACCGGCGAAGTCGCTTTCCGGGATGAAAGGAGCGGGCCTTTGCGTCGCCATGGAGCGACTCCTTGAATTTTACGATTTCCCCTACCAGCTCCGCTGGGATGCGCGAGCGACAGGCTTGCAAATCTGGGCGAACTACTTTAACGTTCTGCGGACTGTAACAAAGCCTATCCCGCAGTGTCAACGAATCGCGCTACCATGGCGCGGTCTGGCAGCTTAGCCGAAAGGGTTAGAATCTAGTGTTGGGGCCTGGAGGGGGTTTTCGTGGACATCGACGTTCGCAAGTTCGGCAAGGTATACAGCATCCGGCTCAAAGGACAATTGAAGCTGGGAGAAGCCGTGGATGAGCTGCGCTCCGCCTTGGAGGGCATAGTGGCCGAGTCCAGCTATTTCGTGGTACTGAACATGACCGAGGTGCCGATGGCCGACTCCAGCGGTGTCGGCGTGCTGGTCCGCTACCAGTCTTCTCTCAAGCAGAAGGGCGGCGCGCTGAAGCTGGTCAATCCTTCCAAGCTGGTCTCGCAAACCCTGAAAATTTTGGGCTTGCTGAACGTTTTCGAGGTCTTCCAGGATGAAAACGCGGCGGTGCAATCGTTCAGCTCCGAGACCGCCGCGACTGCGACCTAGGAATCCCCACTCTCGGCGCCATTCACGCTACGGATTTGAAATCAAGGGCCGTTTCGCGGCCTCTGGACACGATCGTCAGGGCCAGCGGGATGGTGGTGAGTCCTCCGAACAATGCCAGTCCTATGCCAGCGGCTTTGCGCTGATCATTGTTCAAACGGGTCGAGAGTAAGAGGCCGATCCCGATCCCAAGCGCCACCCGGGTGCCGGCAACCAGGAGAATTTCCGCGAGCGAAAGTTTTCGTTCCAGCATGGTTCGTCTCCTTCGCTGTTTGGATGCGTTCCGCACTGAGCACGAGAGCACCATTGATGAGGCATTACTGCCGTGCTCAAAAATTTGCGTTTCGCTTGACGCACCGCGATAATCTCGCTCGCATGAAAAACCTACGACTGATTGCCACGCTTCTTCTCTGCGGCGCCGCCGCCCTGGCGCAAACCAGTAATGACGACCTGATCAAGCAGGCGCGCAAGCTCAACAGCGAAGGCCACCAGGACCAGGCACTCGCGCTCTACCAGCAGGTGCTGAAGGCCGATCCGAATTCCTACCAGGCCAATTTGGGAGCGGGCGCGGTGCTCGATCTCGACGGCAAGTACGATGAGGCACGCCGTTACCTTGCCAAGGCGCTCGAAGTCGCACCGCCCGAGTCCAAGACACAGGCTTCGCGCAACATGGCGTTTTCCTACGCGTTCGAGGGCAAAGCCGCCGAGGCTGCGAAATACGAACAACCGTTGTACGACGACGACATCGCCAAGGAAAATTTCGCCGGCGCCGGCGAAGTTGCCAACGAGCTGGCGCGTATTTACCTGGAGTCTGGCGACCTCGAAAACGCCCAGTCGTGGTACGCAAAAGGACACCAGGCCGGGCTGAAACAGAAAGACACCAAGCCCGCCGGCATAGACTTGTGGAATTTCCGCTGGGAGCACGCGCAGGCGCGCATCGCTGCCCGCCGGGGCAATCGCGCCGAAGCGCAAAAGCATGTCGCGGCCGCAAAGGCGATCCTCGACAAGGGCACCAACCCCGAGCAGGCGCCGTTTTTCCCCTACCTGGAGGGCTACGTGGCCTACTATCTCGGCGACAGCAAGGCTGCGATCGCGAGCCTGCAGAAGGCGGACCAGCGCGATCCGTTCATTCTGGTGCTGCTGGCGCAAGCCTACGAAAAATCAGGCGAAAAAGAGCAAGCCATCGAGTATTACAAGAAGGTCCTGCAGGTGAATGGTCACAATCCGACGAATGCCTTCGCGCGCCCGATTGCGAAGAAAAAGTTGTCGTGAAGGCGAGCCACTAAGTGACTAGCCACTACCCACTGCCTTCCCGCATCCAAGCAGTTCAGGAGCGAATGCATGGAAGGAATCGTTGGGGTGTTCAATTCGCGCGCTGAAGCCGCCAAGGCGCTGGGCGAGCTGGGTCACAAGATCAGGGCGGACGCAGTCATCTTGCTGACGCCGGAATCTTCACCCGAAGAGGTTGCACAATTGCCGACCACCGAGGCGGAGCGGCCCGGCGTCGGCAAGGCGATCACCACCGTGGTCGGCGCCGCCATCGGTTCCGGCGCCGGACTGGGGATAGGAACAGCCGCCGCGTCGCTGGCCGTTCCCGGGGTTGGAACCATTTTCGCCATCGGTCTAGGCGCAGCTGCCGCGCTCGGGTTAACCGGCGCTGCCATCGGCGCGAAGCTCGGCAAAGATGAAGAAGCTTTTCTGGATACCGGCGTGCCGCGCGACGATATCGCCTGCTACCGCGTTCTTTTGCGCCAAGGCCGCTCGCTGGTCATCGCGGAAACCGATTCCGGCGGACTGATCGACGAGCTCCGAGACATCATGCTGAGGAACGGCGGACAGCGCTTCGAGGACGTGCGCCGCGAGCTGCAGGGCGGCTGCGAAAGCGCGGCTTAGCAGGCTGCCCGATCGGACCCAGGTCGGCGACGAATGTCGACCCGTTCATCCCAAAAACCCGCTCCAGGGCTGGATTCGGCTTATAATGGGTTTATGCGGCGGATGCTCACAGCCGCGCTTCTTATCGCAATCAGCGCAGTACCCTTGTACGCGCAACGCCGCGCTATGGCTCCTTCGCGCGGGGCTGTCTCGGTAGGCGTTCGACCCAGCGGCAGAGTCATCATCCGCGGCGGAGTCGGCTTCGGACACAACCCCGGCTTCGGCGTGTTCTTCAACTCGCGACCGTTCCATCGCCGCTTTTTCCGCCCGCATTTTCCCTACGCCTACCCGTACTCGATCTACCCTTATTACCCCTACGGACTGCAGAGCGACTTCGTGTACAGCAACATGTACGCGCAGCCGTCGTACGCCAGCGATCAGGCGGCTTACATGGCGCAGCACGATACGGGATTGCAAAACGACCTGTATCGCCTGCAAGCCGAACTCGACGAGATCAAGCAGCAGCAGGCGGCGCAGCGGTCATACGCGTCGGCCGCGCCACCGGAGCCACCGCGTCCCATGGCTTCTACCCGAGGGCAGGAAGGCCCAGCAACAGTGCTGGTCTACCGCGACGGGCGCAAGGCGGAGGTCCGCAATTATGCGATTGTGGGACAGACGCTGTGGATTTTTTCCGAGGAGCGCGCGCGCAAGGTACCTCTAGCCGAGCTCGACCTGGACGCCACGCGCAACACGAACGAGGAGCGTGGCGTGGAGTTTTCGCCCCACGCGCCGCCGCCTACGTCAAACCGCTGAGCTTCAGACAGTGTGACTGGCGCCGGGCACGAGGTGCGGGTGAAACAGGCCCCAGCCCAGGATCCACGACCCGCAGAGCAATCTTTAGCTATTCAGAGTCAGGCGGTTATAGGTCCGAATGCAGGATCGACGGAGCCACGATCGTGTGCTCGGCACCGCACAGCGGGCAGGTAAGAAGCCACTCCTGCTCGGGAGTGCGCGCATCGCACGTGATCGTGCGCTCGTGCCCTTTGGGACATTCGGTCAGGTCGGTAATCCGCTTCGAATGGCCAATGAGAGGAATTGGTATCCACATGGGCAAGTTGTATCGCGAAGCCGAGGGACGGCCAATATCCCGAAGGTACGGTGGACCGGGGAGCACGGGGCATG
>DASSIZ010000126.1 GCA_035691485.1 Terriglobales bacterium | reverse complement strand
GGACAGCCGCAAGGAATCGTTGTTTCAGCAATCGGTACAGGCGCAGAAGAACAGCGCCGACGTGCTGGAAAAGAAATTCCAGGAAGCCATCAAGCGCGCCAAGGAAACTCCCGACAAGCCGCACATCCGCGACTTCGACCTGGACTGACCGTGCTCCTGCTCGGCCATCGCGGCGCTCGCCGCTGCGCTCCGGAAAACACCATGGCCGCATTCGAATGCGCGCTCGTGCACGGCTGCCATGGCTTTGAGTTCGACGTTCGCCTGACCTCCGATGGCCGCTGCGTTATCTGCCACGATCCGCAGTTCGCCGGACGCAGCATCGAAATATCGCGCTACGACCAGCTTGCGCCGCCGCCGCCGTGCTTGCCTGACGTACTGCAAGCATTCTCCAGCCGCGCTTTTCTCGATATCGAACTGAAGGTCACCGGTCTCGAAGCGGAGGTGGTCGCGATGCTCCGCGATCGTCCGCCGGAGCGAGGCTATCTCGTCTCCTCGTTCCTGCCGGTCGTGATCGAACGTCTTCACGCGCAGGACAAGTCTGTTCCACTCGGCCTGATCTGCGACTCGCGACGGCAATTCACTGCTTGGACGCGGTTGCCGATTGTTGCCGTTTTTCTCGAGCGCGGCCTGCTCGTGCCCGGAATCGTGGAAGAACTCCACACGGCTGGAAAGCAGGTTTTTGTCTGGACGGTAAACCGCGAGCGCGAAATGCGTCATCTCGCCGCGCTCGGCGTAGAGGGCATCATCTCCGACGACACCAGGCTGCTGGCGCAAGTACTCTCTATGCCGGCGCCTTCTGCCGCACCTTGATCAGGAACTGCTCGCGCTCTGCCTCGAACTCCTCCACCTCGGAGGCGATTCGCTGCGACGACCAATTCCTCGCCCTGCCGATCCGCTGCGCCGCCTGCCGCGTATGATCTTCTGACCACGCTCCCGCTAAAGCCAGCGGCACACGACGCAGCAGGACATCGCCCAGCGTGATGGCGCATTCGTTGTTCATCGCGTGCATGGCTTCGGCCACGATGTGCGGCGACCCATCGCAAATCGGCACGCGCCGTCGTTCATCCTCCGCCGCTGAATGCGCGATATCGGTGGCGCTCCTGCCGAACCATCCGGCCAGCGCTCTCGCCGTCTCCGGCTTAATGCGGCCGTGCGCGCCGGCTTCGCCCACCGAACTGCCCAGCGCGTTCTCGATCTCGCCGATGTCGATTACCTCGTCCAACATCGGTTCGGCAACTTCAATTCCGATCTTCCGTGCGCACTCACGCGCCACGCTGGCGGCCGTGGTGAGCTTTCCGCCAATCAGTGAAATCATTCCCTCGGCGCCGTCGCCGCGGTGGTCATGCAGCACGTGCCGGCGCGTGATCGCCGCCAGCGGATTGCCGGGCGAGAAGGGCAGCGGTCGTACGCCCGCGATGGCGTAATGGATGTCTTCGCGGCCAGGCGCGACGGCAGGGAAGAGCCGTTGCATCGACTTCAACAGGTACTCGATCTCGCTCTGGCTTGGCTGCGTGCTGCTGGGATTGCCGGCGTCGTCTTCCTCGGTTGTGCCCACCAGCAATTCGCCGTTCCACGGGATCACGAAGATGGGGCGTCCATCCAGCGCCTCGGTGTACACGGCGCTTTCCGGGGCGCCCGGAAATCTGGGCAGCACCAGGTGAGATCCGCGAACTCCGCCCACCATCCGCAGATCGCGGATTCCGGCTCGCCGTGCCACGCTGTCGGCCCACGGCCCGCTTGCGTTGATGATCCACCGGGCCTCGATGCGGAACTCGCAGCCGTCGAGCCGGTCGCGAAGCCGAAGTCCGTGCGCGCGGCCGTTCGTCACATCCACCTGCAGTGCCTGCATGTAGTTCCGGGCAACGGTGCCATTGGCGACAGCGTCGGTCAGCCATTCCGCTACCAGCCGCTCCGGGAACTCGCACTGCGCATCGTCGTACTGGAAGACATTCCATTGCCGGCCGCGATCGAGCAGGCGTTCCAAATCAGCCACCGAGCGGTCGCCGTTCGGCGTGACCCGGACGCGCGCGAAGAGCCGGTAGAGCCAGAGGCCAAAGCGGATTTCCAGGGCATTGCGGCGTCCGCTGGGAAGCGCGAGCAGGAAGCGCATCGGCCGAACCAGGTGCGGCTGGGCGCGGAGCAGGCGCTCGCGCTCGCGCAACGATTCCCGCACCAGCCCGATCTCGCCGTGCTCCAGGTAACGCAGTCCGCCGTGAATGATCCTGGTGGAGCGGCTGGTGGTGCCGGAGGCGAAGTCGTTCTGCTCGATCAGGACGGTTCTGCGGCCGGCAGCGGCGCACAGTCGCGCGATGGCCACGCCGTTGATTCCGCCGCCGATCACGGCGACCTCGAATTGCGCGCCGTCCAGCGACCGGCGCTTTTGGGGTTCGTCGCCCACGCCAGCAGTTTAGATGCGTGTGCCGCAGGTTTCAGGTGAGGATCTGGGTTCCGGCATCCGCGACTGCGAAACTCATATCGCGGCAGAAATCATTCCGCCGCCGCCGCGACCTCAACTTTTTCCTCTTCCTCCTGCTCTTTTTTCAGGCGCCGGAGAATAGAGGTGGGATGGATTCCGAGGATGCGCGCGGCCTGCGCCTTGTTGTTTCCGGTAAGCGTCAGCACCTCGTGGATGTAGCGCTCCTCGAGTTCGCGCAACGTCACCCACTGCTGCCCGGTGGGCGATAGGTCCATGTGCGAGGGCGCTTCGTGGGCGGTCTCCGGCTGAGAATAGTCGCGGATTTCTTCCGGCAGGTCGCCGGCATCGATGTCGCCTTCGGGAGAAAGAATAATGGTGCGCTCGATCACGTTCTTCAGCTCGCGAATATTTCCCGGCCAGGGGTAGCGCCGCAGCAGGTCGGCGGCGGCGGGAGTGAAGCCGATGAAGTTCTTCTTCATCTCCTTGTTGAAGCGTTCCAGCAATCCGATCGCCAGCGGCAGGATGTCCTCGGTTCGCTCGCGCAGCGGCGGGATCGTGATGGGCAGGACATTCAGTCGGTAAAAGAGGTCTTCGCGGAACTGGCCGCGCGCCACGGCTTCCCGCAGGTCGCTGTTCGTCGCGGCAATGATGCGCACGTCCACCTTGATGAGGCGCGTGCCGCCCAGGCGCATGAACGTGCCCTCCTCGAGCACGCGCAAGACTTTCGCCTGCACGTTGGCGGACATGTTGCCGA
Organism: Terriglobales bacterium; assembly: GCA_035691485.1. Lineage (NCBI taxonomy): Bacteria > Pseudomonadati > Acidobacteriota > Terriglobia > Terriglobales > Terriglobales bacterium. The sequence continues at coordinate 10,776 of DASSIZ010000126.1, read as the reverse complement.
TTTCGTCGAGGAAGACGGTCCCGCCCTGCGCCCGTTCCAGCAGGCCTTCCTTGCGGCGGCGCGCGTCAGTGAAGGCGCCCGGCTCGTAGCCGAACAACTCGCTCTCCAGCAGCGTGTCGGGCATGGCGGCGCAATTGAGTTCCAACAACGGCATGTGTGCGCGCGGGCTGTTGTAGTGCAGGGCCTTGGCGAGCACGCCTTTGCCGGTGCCGCTTTCGCCCAGGATCAGGATCGTGGTGTGCTCCGATTGCGCCGCTTTCTCGCAGATTGCCAGCAGGTCGCGCATTTGCGGGCTGCTGGTCTTCACCCATCCGAAGTCGTAGCGGCCTTTCGCCGATTCGACGGTGTCGCGCACGCGCACGCGCAGCGCCAGCATTTCCAGCGCGCGCCGGATGGTGTTCACCATGTCGGCAAGGTGGAACGGCTTGCTGAGGTAGTCGTGCGCGCCCAGTTTCATGGCCTCCACCGCGCGGTCAATCATGTGGTAGGCGCTCATCATCACCACGATGGTGGCCGGGCCCTGGCGCTTGATCTGGCGCAGGACTTCAATGCCGTCAATTCCGGGCAGCACCACATCGAGCATGCAGAGGTTGGGATGTTCGCGCGCGAAGATCTCCAGCGCCTCCTCGCCGGTGGCGGCAAGAAAGACCTCGAAACCTTCGTCGCGCAGCGCGCGCGAAATCGTGCGCAGCGTCAGGGCTTCATCGTCGACTACCAGGATCGAATACGCCATGGTTCAGCCTCGTTTCCGCATGCGACTCATCCGATCACCAGCTCTCCAGCCTCTTCCGCCGACAGGGAGGCGTTTCCTTCCTGCCGGATGGGCAGCACGATGCGGACGGTGGTGCCCCGGGTGGGAAGGCTTTCTACCTTGATGTCCCCGCCATGACTGCGGACATAGGCCTGGGTGATGCTGAGCCCGAGGCCGGTGCCCTTGCCGCGCTTGGTGGTGAAGAAGGGCTCCAGCACGTGCGGCAGGATGTCGGCGGGAATGCCGTTGCCGGTATCGGCGACGGAGATCTCGACGGTGTCGGTGAACTTAATCTTGTGCGCCTCGATGGTGATGCTGCCGCCTTCTTCCGGCATAGCTTCCGCCGCGTTCAGCAACAGGTTCATCAGGATCTGCGAGAGCTGGTTGGAATCGGCGGTAATGGCGGGCACATCCGGCGCGATGCGCGTCTCCAGCCGGATGGGGCGGAACATGGGCTGATGGCGCAGGAAGGCAAGCGTGTCCTCGACGAGGCGGCCGAGGTGGACCTTGGTCAGCTGCAGCGGGCCGGGACGCGCGTAGTTGATCAGGCCGCGGATGGTCGTGGAGATGCGCTTGGTGCCGGCGATGCACTGCTCGATCTCCTCGCGCTTTTCCGGATCCGTGGCCACCTTCCATTCCAACTCCAGGTGCGACAGGATACCGAGCAGGGGATTGTTGATCTCGTGGGCGGCGCCCAGCGCCAGCTGCGCCAGCGCGGCATATTTCTCGTAGGCCGCGAGCTGGGCATCAAACTGCATTTTTTCCCGCGCCAGGTTGCGCTCGGCGTGAATGCGATTGACCAGCTCCTCCTGCGCGAGATCGCGCTCGTGGGCGCGGTATTCCACCAGCGAGCGCAATTGCGCAATCTCCGTCCACGCCTCCCGGAATTTTTCCAGGCGGTGCTGGGCGGCGGCCAGCGCCACCCCGGCAGCAATCAGGATGGAGGGAACGACCCAGAGAAAAAGGTGCGGCAGATCGACCCAATCGGGAGGTACCAGGAGATAGAAGGCGCCCAGCACCAGCACGGCGAGCAGGGCGGCGATGGCAAGCATCTCCAGGCGCACGCGGGCGCCGGAGGGGACCTCGCGGGCTAGGCCGGTTTCGGGCATGGTCTCTCATCACAACCTTCTCTCCGCATGGGCGGGAATGCTGTGATGGCCGGCACGAGGACCGGTGATGTCGCCCCACGGCGTGCGGTTCCCGCGAAAGTGCGCGCGATTTCCGCTCGAAGCCAAGACACGGCCCGAGTGTGGGCCATCCAAGCAAGTGGTAGGACCAGAGGTACCCATCCCCACGGCGTTGGTCTTTGGAGCTCAACAACTTAGCGAGGAAATGCCGCCAAATCTTTGAGTCTATGTGGTTTATACGTAAAATATTGATAACAAATCATGCCCAAGAACGCGAGCCACAGGAGGCTACAACCTGCCCTGCGGCTCAGTTTGCTTATCCCGCTTTCGGCAGCGGAAAGTCAACGGCGCAGCTCACTGATGCGGGTGACATATTTAAAGCTAACGGCGGGAATAGAGCGGGTCACCCCACCCACGCGATTGGCTCTGTAACAAGTGATAAGTCGATTTCGCACTCTTCATTGATGGCTTCACGAAGATCTATTCGAATCATGGCGCGTTCATCGGCCCAGCCGAGTCGAATTTGGCTTGAAATTTCGATTGGAGGAACCCGTTATCCGATTGCTGAGGCTACAACCCGCAGCCATTCCTCTGGCCCGTTGAGAAGCACGTTATAGTCGGCATTGGATACGCGGATGTGAGGAGGATTAAGCGACAGGACTCTCACGCCGGGGAAGTTCTCTTTGAGCCAACGAACCATGTCGACTCTTGAGAGATGTGGAGCATTGTGTCCAACGATGAACAAATCATATCTTCTGCCCTCACCCGAGAGCATTCGCCTCGCTGCTTCGTCTCCGAAAACAGATACAACTTCGTACCCGAGTCGCTCCAGCAGAAGTTCCCGAGTGACCATCAGCCCTTCGTCATACGCGATCTGAAAAACTCGCTTCGGCATGTCGCCCGTCCGACAGACTTGCCCCAATTAACTGCGATGTTAGGCCGAAATTGTGCTCTGGGCAAGCGGATTTGCGGGGGATTTTTTGTCCCTTACGTGTCCCTTGCACCTGCCCGAACGATGCCGAGCGTAAATTCGGCCGTGGCCGCGTGGGGGTAAGTAATCCCCGGACCATCTCATTAGGCGATCATCGTTTGTGAACTCCGCTGATTCGCAATCTGAACCGCAACCGTGCTTCGAGTTGCGCCAGTTGAGCATCGTCCACCGCCTACCGGTGCGCGACCTGAGTGTTGGGCAGAACCTCGTACACAGTCTGCATGCCGGCCTTCATGTGGTCGTCGACGTGGCAGTGAAACATCCAGGTGCCGGCGCGGTCGGGGGTCATGTCGGCGGTGAGCGCCTGCGCCGGGCCGATGGCCGGCAGCACGTCCATGTACTGGCCGTTGTATTTGACGACGTTGCCGTGCCAGTGCGGGGTGTGGAAGTTGAAGCCCATGCCCATGGTCATAACGTACCAGCGCACGTGCTCGCCCTGATGCATGGTCATGAGCGGGCCATTACTGTACAGATAGCCATTGATCGTGGATTTCAAATTGGAGACGACGTAGCCCGTGCCGAGCGGAAGATCGGGATTGCCCTCGGGATCCACAGGCGCGAAGTCTTTAAGGCGGTTGAATTTTTCCGGGTCCTGGATATTCGCCTTCATGTTGGCATCGATGTACTGGCTCTGGTTCTCATCGATGATCATGAAAAGAGCGAAGTACTCGTGGTCGATGTCCTTGGGCGAGCCGTCGGCCCGGGCCATGCCTTTGCGTGTAATGACGATGGGCCCAATCAGGCCGGCGTTGACGTCCTTGGGCTCAAAATTGTGGGAGTGATAAAGCCAGACCTTGGAGCTGCCTTCACCAACGCCTGGGCCTGCTTCCTCGCGCACCAGCCAGGTGTAGAGGTGCTTCTTGCCGGGAGGGACGAGGCCGTTGGCTTCAGGGTGCTCCATGCCATCGGCGTACATCGAGCCCTCGGAATCACGGTCATAGGCGACGCCGTGGGGATGGATGCTGAAGGCGAAGGACGCCTTGTTGTAGAAGAAGACCTTAATGGTGTCTCCCACCTCGGCGCGAATCACCGGGCCGAGCATTCCCATATGTGCCAGCGCCGCCGGGCGCGGTTTCAGGGTGGTGAAGCTACCGTCGGTGTACTCGTGGAAGACGGCCTTTTTATAGGTGCAGCCAATGCGATTGTCCGCGTGCTCGGTGAACACTTTGCTATAGCCGTCGAACTTCTGGTTCATCATGACGTCGATTTTCTTGGGCGCGTAATCCCAGGGGACCTCTTCGGCGGCGATGTAGTAGGTACGAACGTGAGGCGCAGAGGCGGGTTCGGCTTGGGCGCGTTTTGCAGGATGTTGTGCGGCGACACACAGAGTGCCTGCAAACAGCGACAACAGGCACGCGGCCATGGCTTTTCTCATCGTGTTTTTGCCTTTCTTGCTCTGGAGACGGTCCCCGACTATTTCCCCACAGTGACTATTTCCCCCACAGTTGGCTCGGGCCATCTGCGCGGCGAAATATGGAAGGAGATGCTCTATTCTGCCCCGAGCATGACTTACCACGCAATGGAGAAATCACCCGTGCACAGGGCACAACCGCATGAGATTGGGAAGCTAACGAAACGCAGAGCGGCCGTGCAACCGGATACGCTCAAGATCGAGAGCGACTGGAAGGCTGCGGTTAAGAAATCGCTCCGAGAACAGCGGCGGGATGAATTCAGGTTCCGGGTCGTTCCCTTAGTGGAAGAATCTTCTTCTTCTGTTCCAGCACTTTGAGAATGCTTGCATCCACCAGATAACGAATTGTTGCGCCACAGGCGACACATTCCGTTTGCTGCAGTTCTTCGCTGACAATACCGTCGGGAATCGATGACGAACGCAGGCACTCCGGGCACGTCACCACGATGTAATCAGCGTCCATCTTGGGAATCCACAACGGTGCTTTGTCGGATTTACCGAGGTGTGGCCGTATGGGGGAATCCGCAATCAACTCTTTCATCTTGGCCAAGAGCTGCTCTGGCGTATAGCCGCCCTTCTGGAAGAAATGGTCGACCAGCAAACCAAGAGGCATGTTGGCGACAAGGTATTCGCCGCTGATGGCAATCGTGGGGATGTGAGGAAAACGTCGACGAACGATTGAAAGGAGTTCAAATCCGGACATGCCCGGCATCCTCAAGTCGGCAAGGATAATGTCGGGCAAGACTTCCCTGAGGATCTGCAGGGCGACGAACCCGTCTTCCGCCGTACGAACTGAAAAGCCAAAACTGCGCACGATGGCGGCAGAGGTTTCCAACACCAGCGGGTCGTCTTCTACAATCAGCACTCGGCACTTAAAAGCTCGGCTGGGATCCATACCATTGCCTCGGCCAATTGATGTTACTCCCTTTTCAGGTAGGCGATGTCAATTGGCGATAACAGCTTGGCGTAACTTACGATTTTCCACCCGGCAAGGCGCAACTCCGTGACCTGCGAATCAGCGGTCCGGTAGCTTGTAATCGTTCCGCTTCGCGGGATCATCGGAGAGGTACTGCACGAACTCCCAGTCATTGCCCTCGGGATCATAGAAATACACGCGCTTGCGGAACGGATGCTGGTTGGGAACCGTAGAATCACGGTACCCGGCTGCCGCCATTCTTGTTCGCAGCGCCTCGACATCATCGATCTCGTAGGCGAGATGATTCACGCCAGGAATGCCCTGATAAGGCGACCAGCGTTTTTGCGGTTCGACTCTCGATTGACCCAGCGCGATGTAGGTTTCGTCCGTACCAACATGAACCCAACGTGTGCCGTCGGCGCTGGTTCCTTCGCCGCGAACGTGGAATTGAGGAAAGGCCGTCTCCAAAAACCGAATCATCACGTCGATGTCACGTACGCAAATGTTGGCATGTTCAAGTCGGGTCGTCATCGCAGCCTCCAAGCGGGCCCGTGCTGCCCCTGTTGTCCCGGATGCACAACTGGGCCGCCAATCATCCTTTTCTGATGCGCGGAGCGCGATTTCGACGCAAGCAGCAGACGGGGGTCAGCCGCTGGGCCTTCGAGCGGTTGCCATCCACCTTGGTGGCTGGCACAACTATGTCCGCCCGCTTACTCAATTAGGAGTCACTTACGAGGACGCCCGAAAAACAAAACGTAGCCGTCAGCGTCCTTAAGTTCGAATCCACGTAAACCATCATTGTCGTCCTTGAGCGGTTGAGAAAACTCGACATTGCGCGACGAGAATTCTGCTGCCAAAGCGTCCGGATCGGGAACGTGGAGGTAAGCGTCCCAGCGGGCCCAGCCTTTCTTGATGTCTCGCTTGTAGTTCGGCAGTGGATCTACACCAACGTCCTTGAGCATGATCATCGCGGCATCCCGCTGGACAATGCCGAAGAAGATGTCGTCAGGGCCGGGCCCTTGAAAGGTGATGTCGAACCCGAGACGGTCGCGATAAAACGACAGCGCGGCCGGGACATTCTTGACGATGAATAACGGCGCGATGCCGGAAATTTTTGCTTTACTCATGAGTTTCCATCATCGGTTCGCGCAAACTTACGATTCTGCCCCGTGAACAGTGCAAACCGTCCACTTACGCTGCAGTCGATTTCACCCTCATCATCGTTCCCCAGCTGCTGACGACTTACTGCCATACCCATTTCATCAAGAACATCAGAGAGTATTCCACTCCATCGCTCACGTTGTGGCCGACGATCGGCGCCACCAGACTCGCCGACTTTTCGCGCCAGTATGCATACAGGATGCCCAGAGCGAAGGCATAGAACTGTTGGCCGAGCGCGATCCAGAAGGGCCGCTGCCAGAAATTCGAGATGTGCGCCACTGCGAACAACGATGCGAGAATGACTCCCGCGACGTGCATCTCGAATTTTCCCAGGCGCACGCGCCCGGAAGAATGCAGCATGAGGAAGGTTTGCAGCAGTCCCCGAAACGCAAGTTCTTCGCCGAAGCCTACCCACACAAATTGGAACCCGAGCCATCCGGCAACGCTTCCGGCCGTCAAAGAAAGGTGTTCCGGCGGCTTGTGCGCGAGAATGCTGGGCAGGTAGTCCACCACCGTCATCAGAATGCCGAAGAAAGCGCCCCAAGCGATGGCGGGCAAAACGTACGATTTTCCCTTGGGCGGTTGAACTCCGTAGGTGGAGGGCCTTCCCTTGCTGAGCCACGCCACGAGAACGAATGAGACGGCAAACATCGCCGCGTGGTCGATGTAAAGAGCTAACCAGGGCATGGCCATGTTGCGCTGCGTGCCGAGATGGATGGTTATGAAGCGGTGTGCGAAGCCGGTCGCGAAAAACACGGGGAGGACCAATCCCACGGTTGCGAAAATCGCGGCAGGACCAATACGCAATCCGGAGAGGGAAAGGAAAGAAGTTGAAGTTCCGAAGTTAAATCCCTGCGGTTGTGGCTGGGCTGTACCGTGCGGCATGCCGTTGACCATCACCTGTTAGAGCTGACCGTCCGCCGAACGTGACTGGCCAATACGAAAGCGGCGTTCACTGTTCGCAGATTACCATCCTGTAGAGTCGAGCGGAACATCACAAGTTATAAAAGTCGTCTCTAACAATGTCGGCGGTGTCAAGCATATCGTGAAGCGTACGAGTCCGTGCACTCCTGTGCCATTTCGATCTATCAGCTCCGCCATTCCCAACCTGAGGCTCGCTTCTAATCTACCGGATTGGACTCAGTCCGACCCAAAAGCTCGGGCGATAATGTAGTCCTATAGCCAGCATCGTTCGGCTCTTTTTTCCCGAGCCTCAGGCGGTTTGGCAATCACCAAAGTCTACTCGAGCGCTGGGAGCCGACATTGTTTTGAGTGATCACCATTTAACATACAGGATGCCGGATCGCATTCTTGCACTACGGCCCCTCGGGAGGAGAACGAAAATGTTGGAGCGAATCGCTGATGGACGCACTGACCTTGTGTTCGAGTCCGTCGCCAACGGACATCCTGCCACCTCAACAACAAGCGACGGCACAGCTTTGATTCGATGGTGCGCGTATTACGGCGATGTTTCCGCGATCAGATTCCTGCTATCGAATGGTGAAACACTCCGCTCACTTGGCGAGGGTTTCGGCCTGAACCCTGCGGCATTCCACGGGCACTGGCGACTGTGTCAATTCCTGATTGAACACGGTGCGAACCCGAATTTTGCCGCGCCGGACACTGCTGAAACGCCGCTGCACGCCGCCGTCTCGTCGACTCGCCCATCTCAGCACTTGGTCGTCAAAGTGCTGCTCGATGGCGGCGCTGACCCAAATCGCGCTACCCATGCTTCGGTCGAAACAGCTGCCTTTATGCGTGATTGCCGTACCAGAGCGGAAACGGCCCTGCATCGTGCCGCGGCCTTCGCCAGCGAAGAAACCATCCAGCTCCTATTGGATGGCGGAGCCAAGATTGATGCCAAGGACGCCAATGGTGACTCGCCACTGGCGTGGGCGAGTTGGCATCTACGCCCTGATTCAATTCTAAGGAAGCTATGTTACGGACGATTTTCCATCCGTCCAGACAGGCGCTCGATGGAAGCCAATCTGCTTGGCATACCAATTAGCGGCTCAGACTAGGCAAAATAGATTACCGGCTTCACTTCTTCGAATCTGCGGCCGGCCAGACGGGACTGGTGAGCTCGATCCGCCAAATCGCGCCGCCCAGGGAGAGCGGGCCTTCCAGCTTTACGAAGGCTGGTGCATCTCCGCCGAGGATCCAGACGTGGATGTCTGGCGGCGACTTTCCCAGCAGCGGCGCCACTAACCCGGCCACACCCCCGATCTCAGGCTTCAAGACGTAATGGATGGCTTTGCGCTTCCAACCGCCGGTCGTAAACGGCTCCTCGCCTTGGGGCGAGATCACGACTTTTACAAGGCGCGGTTTGGGTGTGGCCGCCACCATCGACACTGTCGTGTGAGGCTCATCCGGGACAACGTTCTTCACCAGCGTGAGAATCATGCCGTTGGCCACGTCCGGCGGCAGGTGGAGGCGGTCGCTCAAAACCTTCTCGTTGCCATCGTCGTCGGTGTAGCGAACTGTGACCTTGTCGGTGGCGCCGTCGATGGAGACCTCCGTCGGGTGCGGGAAAGCTGGGCCCTTCTGTACCAGGTGATAACTCAGTAGCCGGAAGCTGTGGCGCTGAGAATAGACGGCAGTTTCGTCGTGCACAGAGCCATCCTTGAAATGGAATAGCAAATGGCTGGTCATTCGATTAGCGCGCGTGACCTGGCTGAGATCGCCGTCGGCGAGGATATTGCCCTCCAACGTGCGGAGTACAAGAAAGCCATGGAGGCTGCCCTCGACGTGACGCACAGCTACTGGCTCCGCCGGCAACGAGTCGGGCTGGAGCAGCGCGACGAAGGCCAGCAGTACAGCTAGCGAAATGGGCCGAACACGTTCTATCATCGGAATATTCTATTGCTGTTTCGCCTTGCTGGTGGCATCGGGCTGGAGTTTTCCGTGGGTTTTCGGAATGAGGTGGTCCGCCGTCAAGTCTTTTCAGGTCGTAACTTGCGCTAACCCGATTTCACGCTCGTTATCTCAGCGACTGTGCATCTCCACATCGCTCGTTTGCGGGTCCAGCAAACAGCAGCAGATTCCCATCCGGATCCTTGACGACGAAATTCTTGGCGCCCCAAGGCTGCTTTTTCAGCGTCCGGTGAAAAGCAACACCAGCGGACTGAAACTCAAGAAACAGCAGCTTGATCTCGTCCGCTGTAGCGACGGCCATAGAAACCGACAATAGCTCCTCCCGATCGCGGACCGTCGACTCGATTACCGGGCGCTCGACGCACCTTAGATTGAGACGCGCCGCGTCGCGACCCACCTGTGCATAGTAGGGAGGTTTGCCGTAACTGAATACAAGCGTAAAGCCTAACTTCTCACGGAAAAATTCGCATGATCTCTCGATATCGGTGACGAACAGTTGCGGCTCTGCACTGACAATCGTTGCTTTGGATGGCGATGATCTTACCTTGAGAGACGTGGTCGAAAGTCCAGTCTTCAGGGCTTGCCAACTATCGAAGCCTTGCTGTCTTGCGACCATTTCTTGCGCATCGCTGAGCTTAAAGCTCGCCGCAAGAATCTCGGAGTCGGGCATGTTCAGGAAACGAGGCAAATGCCGGCGGATTTGTGCGGCGACGGGATAGTGGCGTTCGCGATGCCACCGCAATATGAGCTTGGCTTGCTTTTTGAGGTTCTCTAGATTGGGCATGTAGGCCTCCACGATGAGATCGTAGGTGGGCATTGCCCTTCGGCGACGTGCCGTTGCATCCTACATGCGCAGATTGCAGTATCCGCGACGGTGTCAGTAGTTGTCAATTGAGAACGACGTCACATACTAAGCTGTGGGGAGTGTGATGAAGCCTCTGATCTTGGCTCTTTGGGTTGTGTCTGCGTTTTCCGGTCTGAGCGCGCAGAAGCCGGCCTGGCAACCATCGCCGGGTCACACGCAAGTCCCGATATGGCCGGGGAGAGTGCCCGATCCCCAGCCTGTCGCGGGGCCGGAGTTCGCTGCGACGACGGGGAAGGAATTCCTCGTTGCCGGCCGGCCGGTGGTGGCGGTGCGCGGCGTGTCGCGGCCCACGATGACGGTCTATTCGCCAAAAGGAAAGAACACGGGCGCAGCGGTCGTCGTCTTCCCTGGTGGGGGCTATCAGGAGTTGGCCATCGATCTTGAAGGCACCGAGGTCTGTGATTGGCTAACGCCGAAGGGAATCACGTGTGTGTTGCTGAAATATCGCGTGACGGATGTGGGGCCGTATCCGAAATCGGGGCCGTATCCGGAATCACCGATGGCCTTGGAAGATGCGCAGAGGACGGTGGGGCTGGTGCGCCTGCACGCGGCGGAGTGGCACATCGATCTGCACAAGATTGGCGTGCTTGGGTTTTCATCCGGCGGGCATCTGTCGGCAGCGATCAGCACGCATTTTGAGAAGCGTTTGTATCCGCCTGTAGACGCCGCCGACAAAGAGA
>DASSIZ010000125.1 GCA_035691485.1 Terriglobales bacterium | reverse complement strand
CCCGGTAAAAATTCTATTCGGCTGCCAAGGATTGCCTGCCGGGAGGGCAGGTTCCTGTGCGAGGAACAGCGCAAGTTGCAGAAAACAAACGTCTTGCAAAACGACCGGGGGCCATCGTAAATGGCAGGACGCTTGCTCTTTGCTGGTTGCCGTCACTTTGCGTGCGGTTCTGTGGATTGCAGCCCAGTTGCGCCAGAGCAGCCGAGCTGTCGCAAACATAAGGAGTCCTCCCCCATGAATCGAACCACCGTTTTTGCCCTCGTGATCGCTGCCAGCCTACCCCTGAGCGTGGGCTGCGCGAGCAAGAAGTACGTGCGCAACGAGACCGCACCCACCATCAACAAAGTTAACGAACTCGACGACCTGACGGCCAAGACTACGCGCGACATCAAGGACGTTGACACTCGTTCGCAGCAGGGAATCCAGTCGGTGCAAGCGGCCGCGGCCGCTGCCGACCAGAAGGCGCTGAGCGCCGGCCAGGCTGCCAGCCAGGCCCAGACGATGGCGACAACCGCCGTCAACCGCGCCGACAGCCTCACCGGCGTGGTCGCCAACCTGGACAACTATCGTCCGGTGGTCGAAACCCAGGTGCACTTCGGCTTCGACAAGTTTGTGCTTACGCCCAAGGCGAAGAAGGCTCTGGATGAACTCGGCGGCGAGCTGCCCAATGCCAAGCATTACATCGTGGTCGTCGACGGCAATACCGACTCGGTCGGCTCCGCCGATTACAACTACCTTTTGAGCAAGCGCCGCGCCGATTCCGTGATCAGCTACCTGGTCAGCAAGTACCAGGTTCCGGCGCACAAGATCTACATCATCGGCATGGGCAAGGATAAGCCGGTGGCGCCCAACAGCAACACCGCGGGCCGCGCCAAGAACCGCCGCGTCGACGTTCGCCTAATGACCAACATCAACGACCAGGCGCCGACGTCGGCTTCGGCCGCGACTCAGCAGTAATTGGGAATTAGAAACCAGGTTCTACCCTCCCCTGGGACCTTCGCAGCGGGCCGTCCGTTCCCCAACGGGCGGCCACTTTTTTTTGATCCTCACCACTTCGCGGTTCGGTACTGCTCGCGCAAGGTCGCCACCTGAGTCATGTGGTGACGCGTGTGCACCCAGTGGAACTTGCGCCACTGTCGAGCGGTCAGCGGCCCAATTATCGGATGTATGGCCACGATGCCTGTTCCGAGCTTGTTCTCCGCCTCGGCAATTCGTTCGTCCATCTCGATCATGGCCGCGCGAATGGTTGCGAGCGCATCCTTGGCTTCCAAGCCGCGCGGACGCGTCCACTCCGGTGCCGGACGTCCGGAAGGGAAATATCCCATCTTCACCACCAGCAGCGTTGCCAGCCATTGCTTCGCGCTGGGCCGTTTCCGCTCGCAGCGGCCTTGCTGCAATACCCGCTCCATCGCCTTGCTGGTGCTGGTAAACGCCAGCGACAGATGCTCGAGAATCTCGGCCGTGCTCCACTTGCCCTCGCGGTGCCAGGCCAGTTCCTCCACGGGCATGCCGCCGGTTTCACGTTCAATGGCATCAAGCGCGCGCTGCAGGTAGAAATCCATTGAGCACTCCCTTACGTCCATTACAATAACGGTTTTGGCGTGGGCGCGGCGACACCACCTGTGACCGCCACCGCGAGACGAGGAACTGCCGATGAGAAAGTGCTGGTTATTACTGTCGCTCGCATTATTGCTGGCCCTGGGTGCATGCAGCAGCACTCCCAACAAACCTGAGAATCCCGCCGCTCCCGCCGCCGCCGAAAAGAAGGAAGCTCCAGCAGCGCAGCTCACGGCGCGGGAAACGTTCCAGAAGATGTACGCCGCCGCGCGCCTGTGGGCGGCCGACGCGCGTCCCTACCGGTTGGAGTCGAGCACGTTCAAGGACTACAACGGAGCTGACGGAAAAGCCGTGATCTGGCGCGCCGGCTTCGCTTCCCCGTCGCGGCGTTCCATCAAGGCGTTTCTCTGGTCGGGCATCAAGTCGGAAGATGCGCCGACTCCCGGCATCAGCTCCGGCACCGAAGACACGTACAGTGCCAGCAACAGTTCCACGCAGGTTTTCGACGCGGCATTCCTCAAAGTAGATTCCGACAAGGCCTACGAGGTCGCGCAAAAGCATGGCGGGGAGAAGCTGACCAAAGCGAACCCGAAGGAGCCGGTGCTCTACCTGCTTGATTGGAATCCCAAGGAAAACGTGCTGGCCTGGCACGTGATTTACGGCACCAGCCCGTCGGAAGCCAAGCTCAAAGTGGCGGTGAACGCCTCTACCGGGGCTTTTGAACGGGTGGAGAAGTAGGCGGCGATTCCTTCGCCCGCGCATCCAGCCGGGCCAGAGCCTTTCGTGCCGCTTCGGCAAAGGGCCCGCCGGGAAGGATTTTCAGGTACTTCTCATAATTCTCGCGCGCCCGCGGCGCCTCGCCCAGCTTGTCCTGGGATTGCGCCAGCTTGAAGGTCGCCTCCGCGTGGTTGGGCATGTATTCCAGCGCCTCCGCGTAGCGGGATTCGGCCGCACGGTAATTATTTCTCTTGAAATAAAAATCACCGATCTCGACGTTCTGGTCCGCCTTGTGCGGATTGTAGGGGCGCAGCTCCCGCACATCGCTCCGATTGCTGGCGGCACTGGAATTGTTCCCCGCCGCGGCGGCGCGAGCCGCGCGCTCTGATTCTGCTTCCGGGAATTCGGTGTCTTTACTGGAGCTTTCACTGGGATTCACGGAACGCGGAACGGGATCGCTTGCGGGAACGCGCGGCTGCTGCGGCGCCGGCGGTTGCTCGGAATCGTCGGCCTCATCCTCCTCAGGCTTTGACTCCTTGCATTTTTCCATGCCGCCGATCTTGAGGCAGTTCGGCGCGCCCCGCTTTATCCGCTTCTTAATCTTCGATTCCGGCTTTTTATTCTGATCTTGCGAATCCTGAGGATCATTGGCGGGAGGAGGCGGGGGCTGCGGCGGTTGCGCCTGCGGCTGTTGGCCAGGCGCGTCCGGCAACTGCGGGTCAGACTGCTGCGCAAGCGCCGGCGCGCACAGTAACGCGGCAGCAACCATGATTCGAAACGAGAAGCGACCCAGCATTACAGCAATTCTAACCCTACAGCCGGGAACAAGTGGCGGAGAATCAAGCTGCGACCGGCTTGGGAAGGTCCAGCGAGTCGATGGTGTTGCGCAATACCGCGGCGGATTTGTGCAGGCCCTCCTGCTCCTGCTGGTTCAATTCGAGGCGGATCTGCCGGCGCACGCCGCTGCCGTCCACCACCGTCGGCAGGCTTAGGCACAGATCGTCGATTCCGTAGTAATTCGTGACCAGGCTGGAGACCGACATCACGGTGCCGTGGTCGCGCAGGATGGCCTCGACAATGCGCATCAGCCCGGCGGCCACCGCGAAATAGGTCGCACCCTTGCGCTGGATGATCTGGTAGGCGGCGTCGCGCGTACAGCGGAAAATTTCGTCCAGCGCAGCGGGGTCGTACTTCATGCCGGTGGAGCGCGCATAGTCGGGCAAGTGCATGCCGGCGATATTGGCCAGCGACCACACCGGCACCTCGCTATCGCCATGCTCGCCGATGATATAAGCGTGAACACTGTGGGAGTCCACGCCAAAGTGCTCGCTGAGCAGGTAACGGAAGCGCGCGGTGTCGAGAATTGTTCCCGAGCCGATGACGCGCTGCGGCGGAAACGCGGAGAGCTTCAAGGTTGCGTAGGTGAGCACATCGACAGGATTCGTGGCGTTCAGAATAATACCGCCAGGGTTGTGCCGCGCCACCTTGGGGATAATATCGGAAAAAATCGCGGCATTTTTCTTGACCAGGTCGAGCCGTGTCTCGCCGGGCTTCTGGTTGGCTCCGGCCGCGATCACCGTGACCACTGCGCCCGCACAATCGGGATAATCGCCGGCCCAGATGCGGGTGGGATGAGCGAAAGGCTCGGTGTGGTTCAGGTCCATGGCCTCGCCTTCGGCCTTGGCGCGGTTCACGTCGATGAGCGCGATTTCGGCCGCCAGCCCGCTGAGGAGCAGGGCATAGGCAAAAGTGGAGCCGACATTGCCGGTGCCGACCACGGCAACGCGAACCGGCTTGCGAGCGTATGAACTTGAGGCAGACATAGGAATCCTCGAATATCAGCGGTCGGCCCCTGCGATTTCGGCTGATGGCTGAAGGCTGAGAGCTGGCTTTAGTATTTCACAATCGCAGTAAATGATTTCGGGTCCAGGCTGGCGCCGCCGACCAGCGCGCCGTCGATTTCCGATTGCGACATCAGCGCTTTGGCGTTGTCGGGCTTGACGCTGCCGCCGTAGAGAATGCGCATGTTTTCGGCGGTGGTCTCGCCCAAGGCCTTGGCGGCTTCGGCGCGAATGACGCGGTGGGCGTCGGCGGCAATCGCAGGGGTGGCGGTTTTTCCGGTACCGATGGCCCATACCGGCTCGTAGGCCACGATGATGGGCGCCGCTTGATCGCTGGAAATAGTGCGGAAGGCGCCCGTACACTGCCGGCGCAGCACCTCTTCGGTCAGTCCCGCCTCGCGTTCCTGGATGACTTCGCCGACGCAGACGATGGGAACGAGTTTCGCCGCAAGAGCCGCCAGCAGCTTGCGGTTCACGGTGTCGTCGGTCTCGCCGAAAAACTGGCGGCGCTCGGAGTGCCCAATGATGACGTGGGTGCACCCGGCGGCAAGCAGCATGCGCGCCGAAACTTCGCCGGTATAGGCGCCCTCTTTTTCCCAGTACATGTTCTGGGCGCCGATCTGGATATTGCTGTGGCGGGCGGCCTGCACGGCGGTGGGGATGTCCACCAAGGGCGGGCAGAGAACGATCTCGTCGCGGTTGTGCCCGGAAACTTCGCGCAGGAAATCCTGCATGAAGGCGAAGGTCTCGTCCGGAGT